>NZ_JBFAMR010000121.1:0-14507 GCF_040656595.1 Actinoplanes sp. NPDC049802 | reverse complement strand
CACAACCCCGGCGAAGCCTGTGGAGCTGATATGAGACAGCAAGGGTCCTCCCTTCTGCGGTCGGCCGTGAAGCAGGAACCCCACACCGCGAGGCGCCCGGCGTAAGCCGGTTCGGCCGCAAGGCCGAAGGGACTCCCCGTTCCATCAGGGCGGGGAGAAAGTCAAAGCCTCACGCTAGAGGAACGAACGTCCTCAGGCGGTGCTGATCGCCATACCGGACCTGGTCAGCCAGGCGGTCAGCTCGTCGGCCGGGAGCGGCCTGCTGATGTGGTAACCCTGCGCCACGTGACAGCCGAGCTCGCCCAGGGCACGCAGGGCGGTCTCGTTCTCCACACCCTCGGCGACGACCCGCAGCCGCAGGGTCCGGGCCAGATCCACGACCGCGCGCACGATCGTCTCGTCCCTGGTGTTCTCGCACATCTTCATCACGAAGCTCCGGTCGATCTTCAGCTCGTGCGGTGGCATGTCCCGCAGGTGGGCGATCGAGGAGTAGCCGGTGCCGAAGTCGTCGATCGAGATGTGCAATCCCTGCTCCCGCAACCGCCCCACCACCTCGCCGGCACGCACCGGGTCGGCGATCAGGGCACTCTCGGTGATCTCCAGAGTCAGCAGCCCGGGCCGTACGCCATGGCGGGTGAGCGCGGTGGCGACCGTGTCCGGGAACGTCTCGTCGGCCAGCGACCGGGCCGGCACGTTGACCGAGACCGGCAGCTCGTGACCGAGACCGGCCCACCGCCCGATCTGGGTCAGCGCCTGGTCCAGCACCTCTGCGGTGACCAGGTCGATCAGGCCGCTCTCCTCGGCCAGCGGGATGAAGACGTCCGGGCCGAGCAGCCCTCGGCGGGGGTGCTGCCAGCGCACCAGAGCCTCGGCGCCGACGGGCCGGCGGGTCGCCACGTCGATCTTCGGCTGGTAGTGCACGACCAGCTCGCCGCGCTCGGCGCCCTGCCGCAGCTCGCTCTGCAGTGTCAGCCGGCTCGCGTCGCCGCTGTCCAGCGAGGGGTCGTAGCCGGACACCCCGCCCTGGCGGCGCTTCGCCGTGTACATGGCGACGTCCGCGTGCTGGAGCAGCTCCGCGGCGTCGTGGCCGTCCCGGGGGTACGACGCCACCCCGATGCTCGCGTCGATGTCGACCAGCAGGCCGCTCAGGTCGATCGGCCGGCGCAGCGCCTCGAGGATCCGGTGCCCGGCCTGCAGCGCCTCCTCGTGGTCCGGCGTCGTCGGGAGGATGAGGGCGAACTCGTCGCCGCCGAGGCGTACCACGATGTCGGTGGCCCGGCACTCCCGGGTCAGCCGCCGGGCCACCTCGACCAGCAGGTCGTCGCCGGCGTGATGCCCGAGCGTGTCGTTGACCTCCTTGAACCGGTCGAGATCGATGAGCAGGAGACTGAACGGTTCGCCGGTCTCCGCCCCGTGCCCCACCGCGGCGCCGAGTTCGTCGTGCAGCATCGCCCGGTTGCCGAGCCCGGTCAGCGAGTCGTGGGTGGCCTCGTGCAGCCGCCGTTCGGCCTGCCGTTCGGCCCGGCGCTGATAGCCGACCAGCACGGCCGCGCACAGCGCGAACAGCACCAGGACGACCCCGATCGTCGCCACGGCGATGGTCTGCAGGACCTCGGCGCCCCGGTTGACCTCGGCCAGGTAGTCGGCCAGCTTCTGCTGCTGCACGTCGCCGATCTCGAGAACGTTGTCGCGCAGCGGCGCGAACGTCAGCGAGGCCAGGTCGGTGTAGCCCTTGACGTCCGCGTCGCGCTCGGTGTGCGACATGATGTCGAAGACGATCCGGTTGTAGTTCTCGTAGGCGCCGCGGATGGAGTCCAGTTCCGCTCGGTCGACCGCGTTGTTCCGCTGCAGCCAGTCCAGCTCCGCCCGGGCCCCGCCGAGCGTCGACGTCAGCTCGCCGCGGCGGTACTCGCTTCCTCCGGTCGCCAGGTATTCGCGCAGCGCCGCGTCCTCGGCGTTGATCTGTACCGAGATCCCGTTCAGCTTCTGGGTGATCGTCTGGACCCGGCGGACCTCCTCGGTGGTCGCCGCCGTGCCACTGGAGGCCAGCACGGCCGAGACGGCCAGGATGAGGATGCCCGCCGCGGTGCCGGCGATGGCCGACCGGGCCGTCGCGCGGGCCTCCAGCAGCGGGCGCCACCACTGTCGCGCCGGCCGGTTCTGTTCGCCCCTCAGCTTCACGCGGTGTCTTTTCGGCCCGCCGGGCGGCTACTTGACCATTCCGCGGAACCGGCGGCGATCACCACGCGACCCCGCTGACCCACGCGGTCCGGCGTCCACCCGCCGGAGGCTGTCCGCCGTCTCGGCCTCAGGAGGCGAAGCGGCGGGCCAGGTCGCGGTGGGCGGCGGCCGCGGTGGCGGCGTCGTGGGCGTCGAACGGGGCGCCGGGGCCGGCGCCCAGGGTCTCGACCTGGACGGCGAAGCGGAGGTGCTGCTCGCTGGCGTGCTCGCGGCAGGGCAGGCAGGTGACGCTCTCCGGGGCGCCGGAGGTCATCGCGTACGGCACCCGGCGGCCGCACGCCGTCTGCACCGTGGCCGGGAGGTCGGCGGTGAGGCCGAACGTGGAGGCCAGCATGTGCCGCTCGGCGGCGCGGGACCGCAGCGGGCCCGCCTCGACGTGGATGTGCGGATCGTCCGGGGCAGTCGCCATGGCCCCACTGTGCCACGACGTTTCGCCCGCAGCGGACGATGCGCCGCCCCTCTGATTCCGGGAAGTGTGGAGCTTGCCATTCCGTCGGGCTTAGCGTGGAGGACATCTGATCCTGGTAGAAGTGTCCCCAAGGGGGCCGCCCGGGCGGCGTGTCCCCGTGTGGTCGGCTGTCGGTGGAGAACGTCCCGAAGTGAAGGGTCCAAGGGCCCGTGTCCGGTTTTCGGGCCGCCGATAGTTTGATCGTGACCAGTCAGGAAAACTCGAAATACTCTGTCGAGAGGAATGACCGTGACCGCCGTTTCGGACAACCAGGCCGCCACGCTCGACCAGCAGGAGCTCGTGCGCAAGCTCGCGGTTCCCACCGACGCCGAGGTAGCCAGCCTGGACGCCTGGTGGCGGGCGAACAACTACCTGACAGTCGGGCAGATCTACCTGCAGGGCAACCCGCTGCTGCGGGAGCCGCTCACCTCGGAGCACATCAAGCCTCGCCTGCTCGGCCACTGGGGGACCAGCCCCGGCCTGTCGTTCGTCTACGCACATGTCTCGCGCCTGATCAAGCAGACCGGGCAGCAGGCCATCTACCTGGCCGGTCCCGGCCACGGTGGCCCGGCCCTGGTGGCCGCCGGCTACCTGGAGGGCACCTACTCCGAGGTCTACCCCAAGGTGAGCCTCGACGAGGGCGGGCTGCTGCGGCTGTTCCGCCAGTTCTCCAGCCCGGGCGGCATCCCGAGCCACGTGTCGGTGACCACGCCCGGTTCCATCCACGAGGGCGGCGAGCTCGGCTACGTGCTGGTGCACGCGTTCGGCGCGGTGATGGACAACCCCGACCTGCTGGCGATCGCCGTGGTCGGCGACGGCGAGGCGGAGACCGGCCCGCTGGAGGGCTCCTGGAAGGGCGTCTCCTTCCTGAACCCGGCCCACGACGGCGCGGTCCTGCCGATCCTGCACCTCAACGGCGCCAAGATCGCCGGCCCCACCGTGCTGGCCCGCAAGGACCCGGCCGAGGTGCGCAAGCTGCTCGAGGGCCACGGCTACGACATCCTCGAGATCGAGGGCTCGGACCTGCCCGGCATGCACCACCGGTTCGCGGCGATCCTCGCCGAGGCGTGGGGCAAGATCAGGGCCATTCAGACCGCGGCACGCAGCGGTCAGTGGGACGGCAAGCGGCCGAATTGGCCTCTCATCATCATGCGTACGCCGAAGGGCTGGACCGGTCCGGAGAAGATCGACGGCATCACGGTGACCGGCACGTGGCGCTCGCACCAGGTGCCGCTGTCCGGGGTCAAGGGCAACGACGACCACCTGGCCGAGCTCGAGAAGTGGCTGCGGTCGTACCGGCCGGAGGAGCTGTTCGACGCGACCGGCGCCCCGGTCGAGCAGATCCTCGAGGTGAACCCGCCCGGCGACCTGCGGATGAGCGCCACCCCGCACGCCAACGGCGGCCTGCTCACCAAGGACCTCGACATCCCGGACTTCCGGGACTACGCGATCGACGTGAAGAAGCCGGCCGCGGAGCGGGCCGAGTCGACCCGCAAGCTCGGCGAGATGATGCGCGACATCTACAGCCGCAACCCGGACCGGTTCCGGCTGTTCTGCCCCGACGAGACGAACAGCAACCGGCTGGGCGCGGTGTTCGAGGTGTCCGACCGCGGCTTCATGGAGGCCGTCACCGACGACGACGTCAAGATCAGCAACACCGGCCGGGTCATCGAGGTGCTCTCCGAGCACAACTGCCACGGCTGGCTGGAGGGCTACAACCTCACCGGGCGGCACGGCATGTTCGCCACCTACGAGGCGTTCGCCATGGTCAGCGCGTCGCAGACGGTCCAGCACGGCAAGTGGCTGCAGGAGGCGTCGCACCTGCCGTGGCGGGCCAAGGTGCCGAGCCTGAACATCCTGCTCACCTCGACGGCGTGGCGCAACGACCACAACGGCTTCTCGCACCAGGGCCCCGGCCTCATCCAGGTCGTGCTCAACCAGCGGGGCACGGTGGCCCGGGTCTACCTGCCGCCGGACGCGAACACCCTGCTGTCGGTCGCCGACCACTGCTTCCGCTCGAAGTCGTACGTGAACCTGATCGTCATCGACAAGCAGCCGCAGCTGCAGTGGCTGACCATGGACCAGGCGATCGAGCACTGCGCCAAGGGCGCCGGCATCTGGGACTGGGCAGGCAACGACGACGGCGAGCGTGACCCGGACATCGTCCTGGCCTGCGCCGGCGACGTGGTGACCATGGAGACCGTGGCGGCGGCGCAGATCCTCAAGGAGAAGCTGCCGCAGATGAAGGTCCGGGTCGTCAACGTGGTCAACCTGATGACCCTGCCGCGGACCAAGGACCACCCGCACGGCATGAGCGAGACCATGTTCCGCGAGCTGTTCACCGACCACGTGGACGTGGTGTTCGCCTTCCACGGCTACCCCGGCGCCATCCACCAGCTGGTGCACGGCCGGCCGGACGCCGACCGCTTCCGGGTCCGCGGCTTCATCGAGGAGGGCACCACCACCACGCCGTTCGACATGACGGTCCGCAACCGGGCGTCGCGCTACCACCTGGTGATCGACGCGATCAACAACGCGAAGCGGCTCCCGGCCGGCGCCAGCGAGCTGAAGGCCTGGTGCGAGGCGCAGCTGGTCAGGCACGAGAAGTACGTGGTGGAGCACCTGGAGGACATGCCGGAGGTCCGGGACTGGTCGCTGGGGGACTGGGCGGAACACTGATCCCCGGCGCGCGATACCCACCGGGTACCGCGTGCAGATGATCGGTACGGCGCGCGAATTTCCACATTCGCGCGCCGTTCGCCTTTCCGGATCCGCGAAACGGTCAGCAAACTGTAACCATTTCCTGCGAAGCTACGGCAGAGATCTGTTTCACCCTTTCAATCATCGGCGTAGCGCGCGAAAGTGAGGGAAGTACAACACCCGTCGCTCGACGATGAGGAAGGGGATCCCCATGACCGCCACCCTGAACCCCTGGCCGACGACCCGGCAGGGCTCCACCGCCCACCAGGTGCAGACGCTGCAGTACCTGCTGCTCGCCCACGGTCACACGGTCAACGTCGACGGCGTCTTCGGCTCGGAGACAGGCGACGCCGTCCGCGCCGTCCAGCGCGCCAAGGATCTGCCCGACGACGGTGTCGTTGACGCCGCCACCTGGCAGGCGCTGCTGATCGACGTCCGCCCCGGGATGCGCGGCAGCGCGGTCCGCGGCCTGCAGGAGGAGTTCGCCCTCGACGGCGCCGACGGCATCTACGGCCCGAAGACCGAGGCGGCGATCCGCGACCTCCAGACCAGCATCCGTGACAGCGGCGTGCCGATCGAGGTGGACGGGGTGGCCGGCCCGCGGACCTGGCAGGCGATCGTCAGCGGCCTGCGCGAGACGGCCCCGCTGACCAGGGTGGCCTGAGCCGGGGCGGCCCGGATCTCAGCACCGGATCGTCGCGGGGTCGAAGCCGAACGGGAGCTCCAGCCGGTGCGCGGCCATCAGGTCGCGGTCGGCGAGCAGCTCCGCGGTGGGCGCGTCCGCGACGATCCGGCCGCCGTCCAGGATCACCGCGCGCGGGCACAGCTCCAGCGCGTACGGCAGGTCGTGGGTGACCATCAGGATCGTGACCGGCAGCGAGTCCAGGATCTCGGCCAGTTCGCGGCGGCTGGCCGGATCCAGGTTCGACGACGGCTCGTCGAGCACCAGGATCTCCGGCCGCATCGCCAGCACGGTGGCCACCGCGACCCGGCGGCGCTGCCCGAACGACAGGTGATGCGGGATCTGGGCGCGGTGCTCCAGCATCCCGACCGCCTGGAGAGCCTCGATGACGCGCTGGTCGAGCTCGTCACCGCGTACCCCCAGATTCGCCGGGCCGAAAGCCACGTCCTCCGCGACCGTCGGCATGAAGAGCTGGTCGTCGGGGTCCTGGAAGACGACGCCGACCCGGCGGCGGATCTCGGTGATCGCCTTGCGGTCGCCGGGCGTGACCGGCAACCCGGAGATCTCCACCCGGCCCGCCCCGCCGTGCAGGATGCCGTTTAGGTGCAGCACCAGCGTGGTCTTGCCGGCTCCGTTCGGCCCGAGCAGGGCCACCCGCTCGCCCGCGGCGAGGGTCAGGTCGATGCCGTGCAGCGCCTCCCGCCCGTCGGGGTAGGCGAAGGTGAGTCCGGTGATCTGGAGCGCCGCGGTCATGCGGTCATGCTAAGACGAGCGCCGCGACCGCTATCCCGGCGGAGGCCACCGGCAGCGCCGAGCTGATCAGCCACTCCCGGGGCGGCGCCGGCGCGCTCACGGTGGCCGGCATCCGCCCGGCGTACCCGCGGGACAGCATGGCCAGGTAGACCCGCTCGCCGCGCTCGTAGGAGCGCAGGAACAGCGCCCCGATGCCGACCGCGAACGCCTTGACCTGCCACAGGAAGCGTGGGTCGTAGCCGCGGGCCAGCCGGGCGATCCGCATCCGGCGGGCGTCGTCGGCCAGCACGTCGAGGTAGCGGATCATGAACGTCATGATCTGGGTGATCACGTCCGGGCAGCGCAGCCGGTCCAGTCCGATGATCAGATCGCGGGTGGTGGTGGTCGCGGCGAGCAGCAGTGACGCGAGGACGCCGAGGGTGCCCTTGGCGAAGATGTTCCACGCCCCGTAGAGGCCCTCGACCGACAGCGACATGCCCAGCCACTCCACCTGTTCGCCGTGCCCGGCGAACGGCAGCACCACGGCGAGCAGCACGAACGGCAGCTCGATGGTGGCCCGTTTGAGCAGCCAGCCGGCCGGCACCCGGGCCAGCGCCGCGACGATCGCGACCAGCACGGCGTACCCGGCGAAGGCGGCGAACTCCTCGCGGGGGGTGACGACCACGACCACGGTGAACAGCAGCACCGCCACGATCTTCACCTCGGGGGAGAGCCGGTGGACCGGGCTCTCCCGCTCGAGGTGCAGGGAGTTCTTCAAGAAGAGGCCTTCTCCCGCCGGCGCAGCAGCCAGAACAGGCCGCCGCCGATCGCGAAGGTGACCAGCACGCCGGCCACACCGGACAGGCCGGTGGCGAGGAACTCGTTGTCGACGCCGGCGATCGCGTAGTCGGCCAGCGGGCTGCCGCCGAGCTGGTGCCCGGCCTCCTGCTGAGCCATGCACGTGCCGCCGGTGATCTCGTCGTCGGCGTTGAACGTGCAGCCCTCCCGGGCCGCGTGGTCCAGCCCGTCCGGGCTGCCGGACGCGAAGTTGGACACCACGCCGGCGAGAAGCAGCGCGACCAGCATGCCGCTGATCAGGAACGCCTTCGTCCTCACGCGAGCACCGCCTTCGCCGGGGCCGGCTTGCGGAAGTGGCGCAGGGCGTAGACCAGGTCGGGACGGACCCGGGCCACCGTGACGACGGTGACCGCGGCGATCAGGCCCTCACCGATGCCGATCAGCGTGTGCACGCCGGCCATGGTCGCGGCGATGGCGCCGAGGGACAGTTCGGTGGTGCCGCCCAGCGCGTACTGCACCACGAAGCCCATCGAGGCGATGACGACGCCGGCGATCGAGGCGATCAGGGCGGTGGCGCCGAGGCCGGCGGGGTTCTTGGGCAGCACCCGCAGCAGGCCGGCGACCAGCAGGTACGCCGCGGCGGCACCGAGCAGGGCCATGTTCGTGATGTTCAGCCCGAGCGCGGTGAGCCCGCCGTCGGCGAACAGCAGGCACTGCACGATGAGCACGGTCGAGACACAGAGCGCCCCCACGTACGGCCCGACGAGGATCACCGCGAGGGTGCCGCCGAGCAGGTGACCGGAGACGCCGGGCAGGACCTGGAAGTTGAGCATCTGCACAGCGAAGATGAACGCCGCCACCAGGCCCGCCATCGGTGCGAGACGGTCGTCGAGGTCGATCTTGGCACGCCGCACGCAGAACGCGAGGCCCACCGCGGCGACGACTATGAAGATCGCGGAGACGGGACCGTTGACGATCCCGTTCGCGATGTGCATTGCCTGCGTGTCCATGGCGCCAGCATATTAGGACGCCATGGTTGTTGCATATCCTTGGCAACTGCGGCAGTGACGATCTTCACGAGATCAGGACGTCGGTGACCTCTCGGCGCGGCGACGGGTGACCCTGGTAGCCGTACCCGATCCGGAGCGCGATCTGCGGGAACCCGGTACGGCCCAGCGAACGCCGCAACTGGTCACGGGCCGCCGGCACCTCGATCGGCTGCGAGATCATCGAACTCGCCAGACCCGCGTCGGTCACCGTCAGCAGGATGTGCTGCAGAGCCTGGCCGGCCATCAGCTGATCCAGCTTCCGGTCGGCGCCGGTGCCCAGGATCGCGACCAGCGGCTCCGGCTCGTAGTCCCGGCCCGGAGTCCGGCGCCGCCTGCCGAAGTTGCGCTGCGGCAACAGGTCCTGTGCCTCGCCCACGGCGGCGGCCGCGGCCACCGGGATGCCGTCGTGCGACGACTCGGTGTCCACCCAGGTGACCATCTCGGCCTGGTAGCGGGAGTCCCGGCGGAGCACCCGGTCGGCGCTGTGCGCGATCTCCGAGAACCCGGACAGCGCCGTCATCCCGACCAGCAGGTCCAGCCAGGCGCCCTCGACCCGGGCCGCCTCGATCAGCCGCACCCGCACGTCGGCGGGCACGGGGTCCGGCCAGAACGGGTCACGGTTGCTGTGCCGGCGTTCGATCGCGGCGTACAGGTCCCGCTCGGTGTAGGTGGGGGGACGCTGACGGCCCGGTGTGAGACGGGCGATCACGTCCGGCTCCGAACTGTCCGGCAGCAACATCACGTCGGCCGGAGTGCCGGCCCACGCCATGGCCAGCCGGGCGTTGAAGGTGGCCGCGCCCAGTGCCAGGCGCATGGCCCAACCGCCGCCGTCGGCTACCGACAACTGCCGGCCCGGATCGGCGAGAACCTCGATGGCGCCATCACGCAGGCGAAACGCCCACGGCTGGCTGTTGTACATGGAGGGAGCCTGAATGCCGGCGGCGGCGGCGCGCCGCAGGTCGGACTCGTCGTAGCGGGTCACAGCCGTTCTCCTTCACTGGTCCCCTCCACCGTGCCGTTTCGGGGCGCCGCCCGTTAAGGGCCGAAGGTCCCGGTCACCCGCCGATCGGGACCCGCCACGTGAGGATGGTGCCGGTGCCGTCCGTACGCGGTCCCACCTCGAACTCCCCGCCCAGATCACCGGCCCGTTCGCCCATGTTGACCACACCGCCGCGAGCCCGGCCCGGATCGATGCCGATGCCGTCGTCCTCCACCTGGAGGGTCAGTTGCTGATCGGCGACCCGCACCGACACCCGGACGCTGGTGGCCCGCGCGTGACGGGCCACGTTCGACAGTGCCTCGCGCAGCACGGCGACCAGCTCGGGCACGATGTCGTCCGGCACGGCGCTCTCCACCGGGCCGGTCGTCTCCAGGACGGGCCGGAATCCGAGCGTGTCCAGGGCGGCGTCGACAGTGTCGCGAAGCTCGGTCCGCAGTGTCGCCCCGAGCGGCGCCCGCAGCTCGAAGATCGACCGCCGGATGTCGCGGATCGTGGCGTCCAGATCGTCCACCGCGGCGTTGACCCGTTTCGCCACCTCCGGTTTCACGCCGGCCGTGGCGGCCGCGCCCTGCAACTGCATGCCGGTCGCGAACAGTCGCTGGATCACCACGTCGTGCAGGTCACGGGCGATCCGCTCGCGATCCTCCAGGACCGCCAGCAGCTCGCGCTCCTCCTGGGCGCGGGCCCGCTCCAGCGCCAGCGCCGCCTGCCCGGCGAACGACGACAGCAGCGCCGCGTCGTCGGTGCTGGCCGGGCGGCTGACGATCAGCACACCCTGGGGCACCTCCGAACCCGCCAGTGGGGCGAGCAGCGCCGGCCCGGCCGGCACCGGGCCGGGCCACTCGGCGGCGTCCCGCAGGTTCTCCACCAGGCGGTAGGACTCCTGCCGGTCGAAGGCCGGCAGCACCTTGCCGACCATGTGCGCACACGACGGGTCGGCGCCCTCCACGACCTCGATCCGGTATCGGTCGCTCTCGGTCTCGTAGAGCAGCACCAGCACCAGCTCGGCGTCGGCCACCTCACGTGCCCGGCGGGCGATCAGGCGCAGCGCCTCGGTCCGGCGGACCGTCCCGAGCAGCACGCTGGTGATCTCCGCGGCCGCGGCCAGCCAGCGCTGACGGCGCTGGGCCAGCTCGTACAGCCGGGCGTTGTCGATCGCCACACCGGCCGCGGCGGCCAGCGCCACCACGATCTCCTCGTCGTCCTCGGTGAACTGGTCGCTGCCCCGCTTCTCGGCCAGGTACAGATTGCCGAAGATCTGATCACGGGTACGGACGGGGACGCCGAGGAAGCTGTGCATCGGCGGATGGTTGGGCGGGAAACCGTACGAATTGGGGTGTTTGGTGATGTCTGGCAGTCTCAGCGGACTCGGCTCGGTGATCAGCAAGCCCAGGACGCCCCGGCCGTGAGGAAGATCACCGATCCGGGCGTGCGCCTCGGGGTCGATGCCGTGCGTCACGAAGTCGGAGAGGCTGCTCCGGTCCGCCGCGAGCACGCCGAGAGCGCCGTACTTCGCGTCGGCGAGCGCGCACGCCGACTCGACGATCCGCTGCAGCGTGCTGCTCAGGTCGAGGTCGGTGCCGATGCCGACGACAGCGTCGAGCAGGGCGCGCAGTCGCTCCCGGCTGGTGACGATGTCACCCACCCGGTCCAGCATCTCCTGTAGTAGTTCGTCCAGACGGACGCGGGAGAGCGGGCTCAGGCCCAGCGACGGAGTCGTTCCTTCAGGCACGGGTAGAGGCTATCGGGTGTGGCAAAAGCGCGGCGCGGGACCTTAGGCCCTTGGTCCGGGGTCGGCCGGGCGGGAGGATGTAGTCATGATCCGAGTCTTTCTCCTCGACGACCACGAGGTCGTCCGCCGCGGCCTCGTCGACCTGCTCCAGGCGGGTGGGGACATCGAGGTGGTCGGCGAGTCCGGGTCCGCCCAGGAGGCGGCCCGGCGCATCCCCGCCCTTCGTCCCGACGTGGCGGTCCTTGACGCCCGCCTCCCGGACGGCAACGGCATCGACGTCTGCCGTGACGTGCGCGCCGTCGACTCGTCGATCAAAGGGCTGATCCTCACCTCCTACGAGGACGACGAGGCCCTCTTCGCCGCCATCATGGCGGGCGCCTCCGGCTACGTGCTCAAGCAGATCCGCGGCACCGACCTTCTCGACGCGGTCCGCCGGGTCGCCGCCGGCCAGTCGCTGCTCGACCCGGCGGTGACGCAGCGTGTGCTGGAGCGCATCCGCAACGGCGTCGAGCAGCCGCGCGAGCTGGCGTCCCTCACCGACCAGGAGCGGCGCATCCTGGAGTTCGTGGCCGAGGGCCTGACCAACCGTGAGATCGCCGGGCGCATGTTCCTGGCCGAGAAGACGGTCAAGAACTACGTCTCCAGCCTCCTGGCGAAGCTCGGCCTGGAGCGGCGCACGCAGGCCGCGGTCCTCGCCACCAAACTGCTCGGCGACCACCCCTCACACCACTGACCAGCACGTTTCCCCCTGGCCCGGACGCTTGCTGTCCGGGCCGTTTCTTTTTCATCCGGTACGCGACGCGCGCGGCCGCCCGGCGCAACGTTCGTCGCGGCATCGCCCGGCCACGGTGCGGGTGATCAGTGGAGCCGGCATCGCCACCCGCTGGACCTCGCCGCCGACGAGAAAAAGCCGTCAGGTTGCCCTGACGGCTGAAAAGATCACTGACGGTAGCCGGCGCCGCATGATGCCGGCGCCGGCTCGACCACACGGGCCTGCCCTGTGCCGCAGGCCCGGCACCGCCTGCCGAGGTCACCGGGACGGTGATCTCAGTAGACGGTGAGGCCGTGCGCCCGGAACTGGTCACGGACCCGGTCCACCAGCTCCGGGGTGGGCGCGTCGGTGCCAGCCAGCGGGTAGGGCTGGTTCAGGGCGGCGTACTTCGCCGCGCCGAGCCGGTGGAACGGGAGGATCTCCACCCGTTCGACGGTGGGGACCTTCGAGGCGATGAGAGCCACCGCCTCGACGTTGGCCGGATCGTCGGTGAGCCCGGGGACCAGGACGAAACGGATCCAGATCGGGATGCCGCGGTCGGCCAGCCGGTGCGCGAAACGCACCGTCGGTTCCAGCTTTCCGGTACGCGTCACCCGGTGGTACGTCTCCTCGTCCCCGGACTTGATGTCGAGCAGCACCAGATCGGTGACGTCGAGCAGCTCGTCGGAGGCCTTGTCCCCGAGGAAGCCGCTGGTGTCGAGGGCCGTGTGCAGACCCCTCTCATGGCAGCGGGTGAAGATCTCGCGTACGAAATCGGGCTGTTGAAGAGCCTCACCACCGCTGAGGGTGACGCCGCCGTGCGCGACCTTGATGAAGCGCTCGTAGCGCTGGATCTCGGCCATCAGCTCGTCGGCGGTCATGGTCTGCCCACTGCGCCGGAACCAGGTGTCGGGGCTGTGACAGTACTGGCAGCGCAGCGGGCACCCGGCCAGGAACGCGACGAATCGCGTTCCCGGCCCGTCGACGCCGGTCGAGACGTCGAACGAGTGCACACTTCCGATCAAGGTCATAGCGAGCCGTGGAACGTCCGGGAGATGACGTCGCGCTGCTGCTCCTTGGTGAGCCGGACGAAGTTGACGGCGTAACCGGACACCCGGATGGTGAGCTGCGGGTACTTCTCCGGGTGCTCCATCGCGTCCTCCAGGGTGGCCCGGTCCAGGACGTTGACGTTCATGTGGAAGCCGTGACCGTCGGTGTAGCCGTCGAGCACGCCGACCAGGTTGCCGATCTGCTCGTCGCGGGTGCGGCCGAGGCCGTCCGGCGTCGAGGTGATGGTCAGCGAGATGCCGTCGCGGGCGCTGCGGTAGGGCAGCTTCGACACCGACAGGGCCGCCGCCACCAGACCGTGCTTGTCCCGGCCGTTCATCGGGTTGGCGCCGGGCGCGAACGGCTCGCCGAGCCGCCGGCCGTCCGGGGTGTTGCCGGTGTGCTTGCCGTAGACCACGTTCGACGTGATGGTGAGGACCGACAGGCTCGGCTCGGCGCCCCGGTACATCGGCTGCCGGCGGATCTTCTCCATGAACCGCTCGACCAGCTCCACCGCGATCTGGTCGACCCGGTCGTCGTTGTTGCCGAAGGTCGGGTAGTCGCCGTCCACGTCGTAGTCGACGACCAGCCCGGTCTCGTCGCGTACCGGCTTGACCTGGGCGTACTTGATGGCGGACAGGCTGTCCACGGCGACCGAGAGGCCGGCGATGCCGGTGGCCAGGAAACGGTGCACCGGGTAGTCGTGCAGAGCCATCTCGATGCGCTCGTACGCGTACTTGTCGTGCATGTAGTGGATGACGTTGAGCGCGTCCACGTACGTCTCGGCGAGCCAGTCGAGGGTGCGGTCGTACGCCTCGAAGACCTCGTCGTAGTCCAGCACGTCCTCGCCGAGCGGCTTGGCCGCCGGGGCCACCTGTACGCCGCTGATCTCGTCACGGCCGCCGTTGATCGCGTACAGCAGGGCCTTGGCCAGGTTGGCCCGGGCGCCGAAGAACTGCATGTCCTTGCCGACCCGCATGCCGGACACGCAGCAGGCGATCGCCGCGTCGTCGCTCAGGTACGGCCGCAGCAGGTCGTCGTTCTCGTACTGGATGCTGCTGGTGTCGATGCTGACCTGCGCGCAGAACCGCTTGAAGCCCTCCGGCAGCCGCTGCGACCAGAGCACCGTCAGGTTCGGCTCCGGGGCGGGGCCGAGGTTGTAGAGGGTCTGCAGGTAGCGGAAGCTGGTCCGGGTGACCAGGGGGCGGTTGTCGGCGCCGATGCCGCCGATGGACTCGGTGACCCAGGTGGGGTCGCCGGAGAACAGCTCGTCGTATTCGGGGGTGCGCAGGAAGCGGATGATTCGCAGCTTGATGACGAAGTCGTC
>NZ_JBFAMR010000120.1:0-14601 GCF_040656595.1 Actinoplanes sp. NPDC049802 | reverse complement strand
GCATTCCACCGTGAAACACCAGACACCACGCGAAGCACGTGTCTGCTATCGTCCACCCATCGCCCTCGCGGCATGAAACTCCGGTGTCCGGTCCCCGGGTGGAACTTCACCTGTCGTCATGAGGGACACGAACCTAACGCTCAACAACGAGACTGGAGTCATGACCAAGTCAGGCAAGAACAGCGGTGGTGGGCGGTCGACGGCGATGACCACGGAGGCGGCGGCCCGGATGCAGTCGGCCGCGGCGAGGCACCCGTCCAGCAGCACCGCACGGACCGAGGCCGCGCCCCGGGCACAGCGGGCCGCGGCGCACAACAACAGCCGGAACGGCGGCCGCCGGTCCGCGAAGTAGCCGCCCATCCGGATCGGACAGGCCGGCCCTCACTCATGGGGTCGGCCTCACTCATGGGGTCGCCTCGCCGGGTCCCGGTCGTTGGAGTGCCCGGATCTGGTGTGTGAGCGGCAGGTTCCTGTCCCGGGGCGTCGTGGCCGAGCAGCCCTGTGGCCAACTCGCCGCCGACGAGACGTCGACCGCAGTGATCAGCTCGTCGGTGACGCGGGCTGCCACGGCAGCCGTTTGGCCTGCCGGGCCTGCTTGAGCGCCGACCGCCACCGCTTCTCCTGCGCGGCCGGGTCCGGCGCGGCCGCGGCGTCCGGGGCGGCGGCCAGCGCGGTGCGGATCTCGTCGAGACTCCAGCCTCCAGCGAGCAGCCCGGCCACCTGGTGGGCCAGCGACGCGACTCGGCCGCGGGCACGTCTGCGCTGCGCGTCGGTATCGCCGAGCTTCCACGGCAGCGCGTCGACGACGCTGTCCGCCGCGTCCAGGAACGCCTTCACGTCGGGGGGAGTGTTCGCCTCGATGGTCACAGCCCGGATCCCCGCCTACCGCGGGCCCCGCAGGCCACGCCGGGCAACGCCTCGGCTGGCACGGCCCATCCCACCCCCGACACCGGCAGCGGACGCCGTCGACGCCACGGGGACGGACCACACCCGGACACCTGGCAACACCAACAGGCCACGGGTAAAGATGTCGCCGAGGGGTGCCCGTAGTCCTGGCGGAAAAGACCAACGGATATGGCTGACCTCAGCCTCGATCCACCGCTGAATGTTGAGACGGCGGTACCCCGGGGTATAGAAAGTACCCTCTGAACTGGGGGGATAGGAGTTCTGACGCTTCTATTCCGCCGGTCCGCGAGGGCACCTTGCAGGTGAGATTACGCTATGACGCACCGGTGACGGCCGTGACGTTCGATGATCCGAATCTGGTGTCGTGTGCCGGGCTGGTCCCGATGATGCGCCTGGCCCAGCAAGCCGGCCTGCACGACGCGGTCTCCGATCGGGTGTCGCTGCCGACGGACAAGGGCGTCAACCCGGCCGGGAAGGTCGCCACGACCGTCGCGGGCATGCTCGCCGGCGCCGACAGCATCGACGACCTCGACATCGCCCGGCACGGCGGCATGAGAACACTGTTCACCAGCGTGTACGCGCCGTCGACCCTCGGCTCGTTCCTGCGCACCTTCACCCACGCGTATGTCCGGCAGTTGCAGGCCGCCGCCCGTGACACCCTGATCGGCCTGGCCGCACGGGTCCCACTGCTGGCCGGCGCCGACGTGCTCACCTTCATCGACGTCGACTCGATGCTGCGCCGGGTCTACGGAAAGCAGAAGCAGGGCATCGGCTTCGGCCACACCAAAGTCGGCGGCTACAACGTCATGCTGCGCGGCTACAACCCGCTGATCGCGACCCTCTCGACACCCCTGGCAGCGCCGGTGATCGCCGCCACGCGCCTGCGCGGTGGTAACGCCGGCTCCAGCCGGGGCACGGCGAGCATGATCGCCGAGACGATCACCACGGCCCGGGCGTGCGGCGCCACGGGTGAGATCGTAGTCTGGGCCGACTCGGCGTTCTACGCCAAGGCCGTCATCGCCGCCTGCCGCCGCCGGGACGTGCGGTTCTCGGTCACCACCCGTATCGACACGAAGATCCGCACCGCCTGCGACAGCATCACCCACGATCAGTGGATCGACATCAAGTATCCCCAAGCGGTGATCGCGTGACGTCCAGGCAACAGGATCCCGCGGGTCGTCTCGTCGGTGTCGGCTATCAGGGCCGCACCGTCGAAGAGCTCATCATGCAGTTGCACGCGCTGGGGGTGTCCCGGCTCGTCGACGTCCGGCTGACTCCGCTGTCGCGCAAGCGAGGGCTGAGCAAGACCGCGCTCGGGAAGGCGCTGCACGACGCCGGCATCGTCTACGAGCACCGCCGGACAACCGACCCAGGTTCGCCGGCACCGGCGCCGCCCGCAACCAGGCCCGCACCCGGTACGCCGACTGCTGGCACAGCCGCAGGCTCGCCAGGCGCTCGAGGACGTCGCCGCCGCCGGTCGCCAGGAACGCGTCGCCGTGCTCTGCTTCGAGGCCGACGAGGACCACTGCCACCGCCAGGTCCTGATCGAGGAGGTTCAGCGGCGTCTCGGTGCCGGCACCGACCATCGCCCACAGCGACAAGACAGTTGCAGATAGACAGACTGTCATGTCCGGTGAGATCAGGGAAAGCAGCGCCGGCCCGGAGGAGAAGACGCCAGTCCGGCCAAGCGATATCCGGGATGGATTCCGGGACGCCTGCACGACGCACGATGATGAAAAGCCGCCCCCGATCGTCACGATCGGGGGCGGCTTCCGCATTCCGTCAGCGCTTCTCGCAGGCGATCTTGTCCTTGTCCCGGTCGCGGCCCTTGTTCGCCTCGTACAAGGCGTTGTTGCGCTTGAAGTTGGTGACCGGCTTCGTCGTCCCGCGGACCTTGTCCTTGGCGCCCTTGCGGCCCACCCCGTGCGGGTAGTCCTTGTTCAGAGCGGCGCACGTCTTGTACGTCTTCGGCGCCGCCTCGGCTGGGCTGGTGGCCACGACGGTGCCGGTGGCTGCCAGCAGGCCGGCCATGACGGCGGCGGTGATGCGCTGACGCATGAATGTCCTTTCGAACGGATGGGGTCCGAGAAGGGTACTGAATCGGTCACGGCGTGCGATGTCGGTCGATCGTCCGCTCCCGAGCAATCACCCACCCGTCCCCCTCTCGTGGCACTACGCTCCGGCCGGTTCGGCGTGGCTTTCGATACGGCGGACCGCTTCGGTGGCCATCTGTTGCAGGAACACCGTCTGTTCTGCGGTGAACCGGCGCGGCCTCAGGTCGAGAGCACACAGCCCGCCGAGCGCATGCCCGTGCGGTGACACCAGCGGTGCGCCGAGGTAGGCACGGACCCCGGCCACCGTGACCAGCGGGTTGTCCCGGTGATTCGGATCGGCGGTGAGGTCGGGAATGCCGCACACGCTCCCGCTACGCAGCAGGGTGGTGCAGAACGCCCACTCGATCGGGGTGCCGCCGGCCTCGGCCAGCCAACCGGGAATCGGGCCATGCCCCGCGGCGAACGCCTGGGCCCGATCGAGCAGCACGGTGATCAACGCGAACGGGGTGCTCAGCCGTGCCGCGACCGTATCGACTACCTCGGTCAGCCAGGGCCGGGCCTGTTCCCGGTCCAATCCCAGCCGGGCGATCTCGTTCAATCGGCCAGGTTTGGTGAGCTCGGGGCAACGTGCGGGCACGACGTGACCTCCTGCTGGGCAAGCGCTTCGTAGGTGATAACGCGAATCTTCAGCGACCGGCTGGCCACCCGGGCCAATTCCGTCACCGTCATCAGGTGGTCGGCCATCCGGCGCAGGTCCTCCGTCCGGTGCACCGGCCGGGCCACCCCCAACTGCCGGGCCGCCATCCGCCACAGCGCCTCGGCTAGTTCCCGGCCGACCTGCTCGGCCAGATCATGTACGGCGCTGTCCTCACTGATCGGCTCCGGGTCTCGCATATCGATCTTCGGCACGGTCATGATCGCCTTCCGGGTAGACGTCACAGCGCTGGTCCTCTCCCGCTGGCGCGGGGACCGGGGGCAAACAACAAACCTCGCTGACGTATCGGCGGGACAGGCTCATCCCCCTTTCTCACGTCGATCATGCACCCACAACAGGCCATCCCGGCTCCGGATCGGTGACAACAAGCGATACCCCCCCGCAGCACCGCGAACAGCATCGCCCCAGCTCAACCCTGCTATCAGCCGGATGATTCCCGGCGTCTCACCCAGCTTTGCCTCGGCTGGCAGCCCCGACGCCCGCCCGGCACCGGAAGGTCTGTCATCCGAACCGGGGCCGCCCGCCGACCCGGGGCGCAACCGGGTCCGGGGCGGCACCGCAGTCACAGGTCCATGGAGTCACAAACCCACAGCCCCGCTCAGGAGCGCACCCCAAGCCGTCCCCGCCGCGACTCACCCTTGGGGTGGCCCTCACTCATGGGGTCACCGCTGCGGCGGTCACGGGGTTGCCGGTGGGTACGGTTACGATGCGGTCAGGTCGATGCACCGGTCCGACTCCGAGACCCGCATGACGCGCCCACGCCGCGTCCAGGACGACAACAAGCGCCTCAGCCGACGTGCCAGGTAGACAGCTCTCCCCCGCAGATGCCCACCCATGGACGCCGCGGCCGCGGAGCGTGGACTCCGACCGGGCAAGGACACGTCATGGTGTGCAAGGACCAGCGCGCAGCCCCGTGAGCTGGCCGCGCGTGACGGCATCCCGTACGCCCGCGCGCTGCGCGAGGTGCGCCGGCTGCTTCCCGCGGATCAACGACAACACCCTCATCGAGGAGAACCAACCATGAAACGCGGCATCCACCCCGACTACCACCCGGTCGTCTACCGCGACCGCAGCGTCGGCTTCGCCTTCCTCACCCGGTCCACCGCCGCCAGCGACAAGACCGTCGAATGGGAGGACGGCAACACCTACCCGGTGATCGACGTGGAGATCTCCGCGGCAGCCACCCGTTCTGGACCGCTAGGAAACGGCTGCTCGACACCGCCGGCCGGGTGGAGAAGTTCCGCGCCAAGTACGCCCGCGCCGCCGAGTGATCAGTGATGGGCGGCACCGGAGTGCCGCTCATCACCTCCGGTCACGAAATCGAGCAGGTCATCGATCATCTTGCCGGTCGACTCACTCGACAGCGAGTAGTAGACCGGCTGGCCCCGGCGGCGACGCAGGACCAAGCCCGCGTCGGCCAGGTGGCGCAGGTGGTGTGAGATCGCGGTCGGGTGCGCCGGTACGACCTCGCTCAGCTGCGCCGGGGTGGCCTCACCGTCGCGCAGCACCATCAGGATGTGCAGACGGTGCTGGTACGCCATACCCCGCAGGACCTCGACCGCCCGGTCGAGGTGAGCCGGATGAGTCAAATCGGCGCTCATGCCGGCACCGTCCGCACGCGTGTCCCGCGCGCGATCCGGCCCAGCCGTTGCAGGCCCCACGACAGCACCAGCGCCGCGGTCGCGGCCAGCGAGATGCTCGCGCCGGCGGCGACGTTCCAGCTGCTGGAGACGTAGAGCCCGGCCAGCCCGCTCGTGATGGCGAACGCGATCGCCAGGACGGTCGCGACCGGTAGCCGATCGGACCAGAGCCGGGCGGCCGCGGCCGGCGCGACGATCAGCGACAGGGCCAGGATCGTGCCGACGGCCGGGACCACGGTCACCACGACCAGCACGATGGTGAGCAGCAGAACCACGTCCCATCCACTGGCCCGGATCCCCGAGGCGCGGGCGCCGACCGGGTCGAATCCCGCGTACAGCAGCGGCCGGGCACACAGCAGCAGCACCAACGCGACCACGGCCAGCACAGCGGCCGTGACGATCAGGTCGAACGCGCTGACGGTGAGGATCGAGCCGACCAGGAAGGATGACAGGTCCCGGCTGAACCCGCTCTGCATGGCCACGAGCGCGGCGCCGAGCGCGAACCCGCCGGATACCAGCACCCCGGTGGCGGCCGCCGCGTCCTGGCCGCGCCGGCGGGTCAGCGCGGCCACCCCGAGAGCCACGACCGCGCCGGTCACGACGCCGCCGAGCAGCAGGTTCACCCCGATGATCGAGGCGGCGACCACGCCGGGGAAGGTGGCGTGGGTCAGCGCCATGGTGAAGAACGACAGCCGCCGCACGACCACCTGCACCCCGATCAGCCCGGTCAGCGCGCCGACGAGGACCACCTCGGTGACGGCCCGGTGCATCACGTCATCCCACCAATTCATGCGGTGACCTCCTCGGCAAGGGAATCGGCAGCGCGGGACGACGGCGATCTCGCCACAGCCGTACCGGTAGGAGCAGCAGGTAGGCCAGCACCAGCATCAGGACCACGGCCGACGCCGAGGTCAGCGCCACCCCGTAACGCAGCGAGGCGGTCCAGCTCAGCAGCAGTCCGAGGTAGCCGGCCGCGAGGACCAGCCCGGTGCCGGCGACGGCCATCAAGACGAGCCGGTCGGTGACCATCCGGGCGGCGGCGGCCGGGATGATCAGCAGCGCGACGACCAGGATCGTGCCGACCGCGCGGACGGCGGCGACCACGACCAAGGCGAGCATGATGTTGAGCCCCAGGTCCAGCCAGCCGATGCGCAGCCCGGCGGCGGCCGCTCCGGCCGGGTCGAAGGCGCGGAACAGCAGCGCCCGCGCCCCGAGCGCCAGTGCCACGAGGATCACCACGGAGAGCACGGCGGTCTCGGCGATCTGCCGCGGCGTCACGGTCAGCAGCCGGCCGAAGAGAAAGGCGGTCAGATCGGAGGTGTACGACGTGCGCCGCGAGACCAGGATGACGCCGATCGAGAACATCGCGGTGAGCAGGACCGCGGTGGCGGCGTCGTCGGTGAGCCGGGCACTGCGGGTCAGCACGGTCAGCGCCACGGCGGTGAGCACTCCGGCCACCAGCGCGCCGGTGAACAGACCCTCGATGCCGCCCGCAACGAACCCGACCACGACACCCGGGAACACCGTGTGGGTGAGCGCGTCGGACACGAACGACAGCCGGCGCACGAAGACGAACACGCTGACCGGGCCGCAGATCAGCGCCAGCAGCGCGATCTCGGTCAGGGCGCGGCCCATGAACGGTACGGTGAACGGCTCGATCATAGGTCGACCAGCACCATCCGGCCGTCGGCCAGGTCGATGGCGGAGCTGCCGTACGCCCGCCGTAGCGGCTCTGCCATGAGGGTCTCGCCGGGTCCGCCCACCGCCCACTGGCGCCCGTTGATCAGGCAGACCAGGTCGGCGAGGTCACGGGCGACGGCGAGGTCGTGGGTGCTGAGCACCAGCGCGGTGCCGTCGGCCGACAGTTCCCGCAGCACCCGGACGATGGCCTCCTGGCTGACCGCGTCGACGCCGTTGAACGGCTCGTCGAGCAGCAGCAGCCGAGGCCGGGCTGCGATCGCGCGGGCGAGCAGCACCCGCTGCCGCTGGCCCCCGGAGAGCAGGCCGAACCGCATGCCGGCCCGGTCGGCGAGCCCTACCCGATCGAGGGCCTCGGTGACCGCCCGGCGGTCGGCGGCACGGGCGGGCCGCCACCAGCCGAGCCGCCGGTAGCGGCCCATCATGACGACCTGCCGGACGCTGACCGGAAAGTCGGAGTCGAGGTTGCCGGTCTGCGGCACGTACCCGGTCAGCTCCCGGGCACGGGCCGGAGTCCGGTCGAGGACGATGGCCTCGCCGTCGAGGATGTCGGCGAGGCCGAGCACCGATTTGATGAGAGTGGACTTGCCGGCGCCGTTCGGGCCGACCAGGGCGAGCCGCTGCCCCGGCCCGAGTTCGAGGTCGACGCCGGTGACCACGGGAGTGCCCGAGTAGCCCACGCTGACCCCGGCCAGGCGCAGGGCGGCGGTCTCCATGTCAGCCGGCCAGCGCGTCGACGATGACCTGCGTGTTGTGCCGTTCGGCACCGAGGTAGGTACCCTCCGGGCTGTCCGGCGCGCCGAGGCTGTCGCCGAACAGGGCGTCCTCACCGGCTACCACCTTGACGCTGGCCTGCTGCGCGATCGCCTCGGCGGTCTTGGGCGGCAGCGAGCTCTCCGCGAAGATCGCCGTGGTACCGGTGGCCTTGATCTTCGCGACCAGGTCGGTGAGCTGCTTGGCCGACAGCTCGGCCGAGGTGTCGAGGCTGGGGATGACCGACCCGACGAACTCCAGATCGTAGCGGGCGATGTAGTAGCCGAACGCATCGTGGTTGGTGACCAGCTTGCGGTCGGCCTTGTCGACCTTCGCCCACGCGGCGGCGTTGTCGCTGTCGAGCTTGTCGAGATCGGCGCTGTAGGCGGCGAGGTTCTTCGCGAACGCGTCGGCCTTGGCCGGTTCGGCCGCGGCGAGACCCTTCTGGATGTTCGCCACCATGATCTTGGCATTGCGCGGGTCGTGCCAGATGTGCGGGTCGTGCTCCTCCGCGTTCGCCTCACCCTCCTCCTCGGCGTGCTTGCCCTCTCCCTCGTGGTGACCACCTTCGCGCAGGGTGACGCCTTCGCTGGAGTCGACGACGGTTCCCTTGAAGCCGGCCGACTCGATGGTGCGGTCGAGCCATTCCTCGAGGCCCACGCCGTTCTTGACGACCAGCTTGGCGGTGGCGATGGCCTGCAGGTCGGCGGGCGTCGGCTCGTAGTCGTGCGGGTCGACGTTGGGCTTGACGATCTGGGTGACGGCGACGTCGGCGCCACCGATGTTGCGGACGAAGTCGGCGACCTCCGGCGTGGTGGCCACGACGGCGAGCTTCGGGCCGCTCGTCGCGGACGAGGCCCCGGCCTCGGGGGTGCCGGAACCACAGGCGGCTAGCGCGGTGGTGGCCGCGGCGATGGCGGCGGTCCAGACCAGACGATGGGCGTACTTCATCGGTTCCACTCCTGTCACTGAGGAGTGGAACGATAATCATTCTCAGAAACTATCGTCCAATGGCAAAGTGACGATGTATTGAGGTCGACTACGCGGCGCAGTCGCGGCACGTCCCGAAGATTTCGATGGTGGGCTCGCGCCTCGAAGCCTCCAGGTGTGGACAGTGCGGCCGACTACCCTGAAGATGAAAATCGATATCGTGTTCATCACCACCGCATCCACAGGCGACAGCTCCTCGATTCCCTCGCCACCTGCTACTGTCTGCGCGAAAACGATATTCGTTTTCATTAGTTTCGTGGAAGGAGACGATGCGTGAAGGGACCCTCCACCGGGGTCGCGTCCAGCATCGCTGGTCTCACCCTGGCAACCGCCGTCCTGTTCGGCGCCGCTCCGGCACGCGCCGCCGACCCGGTGGTGCTGTCCAGAGGGCACACCGACGCTGTCGACGTGCACTACGAGAACGGCGCGCTGACCTTGAAGGTCAAGGACGACACGGTGAGCCCCGCGGTGGTACGCGACCCGGCCGACGTGACGTTCCAGGTGCTGCCCGCCGCCGAGACCGTCGTGCCGGACCTGCCCGCCTTCTCGTTCCTGGGCACGCCCGGCAGCAAGATCTGGATGCTCCCACAGGTCCAGGATCCGGCTCTGCTCTGGCCCGGCTGGAACACCACCACCCTGAAATCCGGCGTCTTCTTCGGCGACAAGATCCGCCTCAGCCTCGTCGGGGTGGACGGCCCCGGCGACGTGACCCTGTTCGACACCAACTCCCTCGGCATGCCGAACATCAAGTTCCGCAGCAACGACGGGCTGCCCGACCGGCTCGACGTCCCGGTCCACACCCACGCCCACGCCGGGTGGGTGTTCTCCGCGACCGGCACGTACACGCTGAAGTTCCAGGCCGACGCCACACTGCCCAACGGAACCACGCTGACCACCGGGTCGGTCGGCTACCGGTTCGTCGTCGGAGAACTGCAGTCCGGCGGTGGCGATCTCAGCCTGGGCATCTCCGGCATGTCCGAGGGTGAGTACCAGCCCGGCGACACCGTCACGCTGCAGGCCGTCCAGTCCCCGCAAGGCTCGCTGACCAAGTACCGGTGGTTCAGCAGGAAACCGACCGAGGACGAGTTCATGCCGATCGAGGGCGAGACCAGCGCGTCGTACGGTTTCACCGCGACGCGGGCCCTCAACGGCACGCAGTACGTCGTCAAGCTGTACGACGGCGAGAGAGTGGTGGCGACCAGCACCGAGGTTTGGCTGTGGGTGGCGTTCCCGCCGGAGGGCAGCAGCACGGCCAAGTCGGTGACCGCCACCATCAACGCGTCCGACGGCGCCCTCGTGATCAGCGTCGATCCCGGCAACCGCGCCGTCACCCTGCCCACAGCCGTGCTGTCCGCGGCAGGCGACCGGTGGGAGAGCACCGGCGCGCTCAAGCCGGTGACCGTCACCGACACCCGAGCCGCTCAGCCCGGCTGGACGGCGTCCGGACAGGTCGCCGACGGGTTCAAGACCGAGGACGGCAAGACCTTCGCCGGTGGTTACCTCGGCTGGACACCCAGCATCACCGCACAGGGTGGCCAGCAGGGTGTGGTGGCCGGGCCGGTCGCCCACCCGTACAACACCGTGCAACCGCACACCGGCCTCGGCGGCAGCGCCGTGCTGGCGTCCGCACCGAACGGCAAGGGCCTGGGCAGCGCCCAACTCGACGCGGCGCTCAAGCTCAGCGTCCCGACCGACACGGCGGCCGGCACCTACACCGGCACCCTGACCCTGACCGCCATCTGAGACGTCGCGGGGCGGCTCCGGCGGTGACCCCCTGTCCCGGCCGCCCCGCGACCCCGGTCCAACGAAAGACCCCCTCATGCGTACCCGCATCGCCGCAGCCGCTCTGGCTCTGGCCGTCCTCGTCCTGCCCGCACCGGCCCAGGCCGCCCCCGGAGACGACTCGCTGACCTGGTCGGTGTCACCTTCGGGCCCGAAAGGGCCGAACGGGCGACCCGCACTGGACTACAAGCTCGACCCCGGCGCCACCGTGACCGACCACGTCGCCGTCACCAACCACTCGAAGCAGCCGCTGACCCTACGCGTCTACGCCCATGACGCGTTCATCACGGCCGGTGGCGGCTTCGACCTGCGCGCCGGCAACGCCGTGCCCATCGACGCCGGCCAGTGGATCAAGCTCGGTCAGCAGCGGATCACGCTTCCGGCGTCGTCGCGGGTCGTCGTGCCGTTCACCCTCACCGTCCCGACCAACGCCACGCCTGGTGACCATGCGGCCGGTGTCGTCGCCTCCTTGGTCGCCGATACCACCGATACCGCCGGCAACAAGGTCTCCGTCGACCACCGGGTCGGCAGCCGCGTCTACCTGCGCGTCACCGGACCGCTGCAACCTTCGCTCACCGTGACCGATGTCAAGATCCAGGGCGCGACCTCCGGGAATCCCCTGCGGCTGCCGCGTGTCACCGCGACTTTCACCGTGGCCAACACCGGCAACGTACGCCTCGGCGGCACCCCGTCGGCCCGCATTGAGGGGCCGTTCGGGCTCGGCGCCCGCACCACCACGGCAGCCGCGATCCCGGAGATCCTGCCCGGCGGTTCCCTGACCAGCACCGTCACGCTGAACACGGTGCCACCCCTGTTCCGGGAACAGCTGACGCTCGACATCCTGCCCGCGCCCGCCGACGGCCGCACCATCGATCCGGCACCGGTCCGCGCGGTCTCCCAGCACACCCTCTGGCTGATGCCGTGGCCGCAACTGGCTCTCATCGCCCTCGCCGCCGCCCTGCTCGCCGCCCGCCGCCGGCACCACCGCCGCATGCAGGCAGCCCTCGCCGCCGCCGAGAAACGCGGGCGCGAACAGGCGAACGCAAACCTCGAGAAGGAAGGAACCCGATGACCCGCCGGAGAACCCACCGTCTGCGCAAGACGGTCGCCGTCGCCACCACCTCGGTCGCGATGGCGTTGACCGCTGGCCTACCGGCGGTCGCGGCCACGCCTGCCGACGGCGCCGACCTGATGGCGCTCTCCGTCGAGTCCGGCGGCCTGCGGCTGAGCTTTCGCAGCGCCGCGAAGACCGACACCGATCCGCAGTCGGTCAGGTTCACCACCTCGGGCTCACCGGTCGGCGTCATCCCTGACGACCCGGCCTTCGCATTCCTCGGCCGCCCCGGCGCACCAGTGTGGTCGCTGCAGGACGGCTCGCCGTTCTCCACCTTCGACACCACCGCCATCACCAAGGGCGAGGTGACCCTGGAACTCACCGAGGTCGAGGGCTCCGGCGCGTTCGCCGCTTACACGCTGTCGGAATGGGGACGGCCCACCCTGCTGCTCGACAGCGACGGTCGGCGCAGCACCCGGCTGCCCGCCGGGCAGCGGGTGGGCGGCGTGGTGTGGTTGTTCGACGCCGTCGGGGAGTACCGGGTGACGCTGCGGGCGACCTCGCGCACCGGCGCGAAGATGCTGCGAGACGAGGCGGTTTACACCGTGTCGGTACCCGCTGGAGCCGAGGCCGTCCCGGCGAAGCAGGCACCCCGGGTGCAGCGGACCGCCCCGGCCACTACGACGGCCAGGGAGTCCACCGCCGCGGAGAAGGCCGTAGCGGCGGTTACCTCGGTCCCTACCGCTACCGGCAGGAAGGTCATCTCCGACGGGCACGTCGACATGGGTCCGGTACTGGACGGCGGCAAGTTGACGATCCGGCTCAAGGACGACAGCACCACTCCCCCGACCTGGCGGGAACTCACTGACGTCACGCTCAAGGTCACCGACAAGGCCCTGATCGACGTGCCGTCGGGTGCCGGGTACGCGTTCCTCGGCAAGGCCGGCGACAAGGTTCACCTGCTGCCCCAGTCGCAGCAGGCCGGCATCGTCTGGCCCGGCTGGAACACCCAGCACGAATCCGTGGTCAAGGGCACCAAGGGCACCGTCACCTGGCGCCTCAAGCAGGTCAGCGGCCCGGGTCAGTTCAAGCTGTTCCTGACCGGTTCGTTCGGCACACCCAAGGTGATCTTCGACTCGGCCAAGTCGCTGCCGCAGCAACTGGGCATCGCACCGAACACCCATGCGCATGGCAACTGGGCCTTCACCAAGGCCGGGATCTACAAGCTCACCGTCGACATGGCCGCCACCACGACCGCCGGGAAGAGCGTGTCGGACACCAGGACCCTGACCGTCGCCGTCGGAAACTCGACGGACACCGGCGGCGGAGACGACCCGGGTCCGGACAACGGTGGTGGATCAGCCGTCGACGACAAGAGCGGCGGGGGGCTCGCCAAGACCGGCACCGACATCATGTCGATCGCCGGCGGCGGAGCACTCCTGCTCACCGCAGGCACGGCCGCCGTCGTGCTCGCCCGGAGGCGTCGCAGCGAGCCCGGTCACGTGTCCACTCCCGACCCTTCCCCATGAAAATGAATACCATTAGCATCTAATCTGCCCGGCGATCGGACGCCGGACCCATCCAAGGAGAATTCCCTTGCGTAAACCGCTTCGCCTTCTGCTCGGCAGCGGCATCCTCGCCGCCGTCCTGCTCGGCGCCGCCGTGCCCGCCCAGGCCACCGACACCGTGGTGCTGAGCGCCGGGCACGTCGATGTGGTCGACCTCGCCTATGAGGACGGTGTCCTCGAGATCGGCGTCCACGACGAGACCGTCGAGCGCGCGGTCGACGACGTGGTCTTCCTGGTCAAGAATGCTGCGAAGACCACGGTCCCGGCCGACCCCTCGTTCGGCTTCCTCGGTGTCGCGGGCAAGCCCGTCTGGGTCCTGCCCGAGATCCCGAACGAGGAGCTGCTCTGGCCCGGCATCGCCACCGAGGAGATCGAGAGCGGCGTCTTCGCCGCCGACACGGTCACGCTGAGGTTCGAGAAGGTCACCGGCGCCGGCCGCGTCGCCGTCTTCACCGAGAACGCCGTCGGCGCCCCGAACGTGCTGGTCAACAGCGGTGACGGTTTGCCCGACGCGCTGCCGCTCGCGACCGGCACGCACCAGCACGCCAGCTGGGCGTTCCAGAAGGCCGGCGTCTACCTCATCAAGGTCCGGGCGACCGCGAAGCTAGCCGCCACCGGCCAGACCGTCACCTCGGAGCCGGCCGTCTACAAGTTCGTGGTCCAGCCGTGAGGGCCGCCGCGGTCCTCGCCGCCGCGGTGAGCCTGGTGGTCGCGGCCGCCGTGCCGGCGCAGGCCGCCACCGTCACTCTCACCAGCGGCCACGTCGACGTCCTCGACGTCGACTACACCGCCGGATCCCTGGTCCTGAACGTCAACGACGACGTCGCCGAGCGCAACCCGGCCGACGTGGTCTTCCAGGTGCCGGCGGCCGCGAAGATCACCGTGCCGGCCGGCAGCGCATGGTCGTTCCTCGGCACGGCCGGAAGCACCGCGTGGGTGCTGCCGCAGGGCAACACCAGCGGTCTGCTCTGGGCCGGCTGGAACACCGCGGAGGTTCCGTCCGGAGTGTTCCAGAGCAACTCGGTGACCTTCCGGCTGAACAGTTTCACCGGACCCGGCCACGTCAGCGTCTACACCGTCTCGGCCGGCACCCCGACCAGGCTGTTCGACTCCTCCAACGGCCTGCCCGACACGCGGACCGTCACCTACAACGCACACACCCACGCCAACTGGGGCTTCACCGCGGCCGGAACCTACACCCTCAACTTCGAGGTGACCGGCAAGCTGATCAGCACCGGAGCCACGATCACCACCGGCGTCAAGGCGTTCACCTTCACCGTCCTGCCGTAAACGAGGTGGGTCCGCTCCAGTGGAAGTGGAGCGGACCCACCGCCCACCGTACCCGGAGACCGATGAAACGCCTGCTCGCCGCCACCCTGCTGCTCGGCGCCCAGGCCGGCCCCCCGTGGTCGAAGGCCAGGCCAGCCAGCCGGGCGCCCCG
>NZ_JBFAMR010000119.1:0-15117 GCF_040656595.1 Actinoplanes sp. NPDC049802 | reverse complement strand
CGAGTTGATGCTCAACGCGGCGAACCTGGCGCTCGTCACCTTCAGCCGGATCAACGGCGGCCTGGACGGCCAGATCATCTCGTTCTTCGTGGCCGGGGCAGGAACCGGCCGGGGCGGAAGGCGGGCAGCACGTCACGCCAGCCGGCGTGGGGAGGCTTCGCCGGGATCCGGTCGTTCGACGCGCACCGGGTCGCCGCGCACCAGTTCGTCGTGGACCCGCCATCGCGCCGTGTCGACGGCCCTCCCGGCGGCCGCGTCGGCGGCTTCGAGCCGTTCACGCAGCAGCCGTAGCGCGATCGCCCGGTTGAGGCTGAGCTGCCGTTCGGTGTCGACGAGGACCACGGTTCCGGTGGGGCGGTGGGTGGCCCGGACCGCCGTGCCGGCCTTGTTGCGGTGCTGGCCGCCGGGGCCGCCGGTGCGGCAGGGCACGATGTCGACGTCCGTCTCGTCGAAGACGGTCCGTGACACCCCGACCTGTACCCGCTGTGCCGTCACATACCAGTTCTTGCGGCCGGGCCCGCTTCGGTAGGGGCTCGCCGCCTGCCAGCACAGTGTCCCGGTCCAGGACGCGGTGAACGTCTCCGCCGCGTCTCCGCTGATCTCCAGGAGCACCGACAGGAACGTCCCGGCGCGCTCTCCCGCCACGGTTTCCACCCGCCGGGCCGACACCTTCTCCTGTTTCTCCGCGTCGGCTTCCAGCCGGCGAACCAGGCGTGCCACGGCCCAGGCGCATTCTCGCGGCCCGCGCCCGGCGGACAACAGCAGATGTACGCTCACCGCAGCCACCGCATGACCCGCCCGAATCCGGCACGGCTCTCCGCCGGCGGTCCCGGCTCCACTCGCCGACCGGTCTCCCGCCCGCCGTCGGGACGCCGTGGACTCGTCCGGTGGTCCCGCCCGTCAGCGTCCGGCGCGAAGGTCTCGCCCCACCCGCCGAAGCCGGCCGCCGCGGGACGCACCGGACGGAAGTGACCCTCCAGATCTGCGCGCACGCCGAACAGCGCGATCGCGCCGGGCGACGGTGGACGGGAGCCGTCGTCACGCCGGTCCTCGCCGCGAGGCCCCCGCCGGGTACGGTCGCGCCCGGTCGGATCGCCCGGCTCACCGACAGCCCGGCCCGAGCGCACGGCCGAGACCCGGAGTACCTGACCAGCCGAAACATCACCGACAGCCGGGCCCGAACGCGCCGGACCCGAGCCGGAGCCGACGAGCATCGGATGCTGCCCCCGTTTGCTGACAGCGCCGGAGCCGCCAATCACCGGATACTGCCCTCGCCCGCCGACACGATCGGAGCCGCCGAGCACCGGATACTGCCCTCGCCCGCCGACGGACGCGGAGCCGACGAGCACCGGATACTGCCCTCGCCCGCCGACGGACGCGGAGCCGACGAGCACCGAATGCTGCCCCCGCCGGCTGACCGGGGCGGAGGCCACCGCCCGTACCCGGTGGAGACGCGCGGCCGGGAACCGTCGCGGATCAGGGTGACCGGCCACGTCGACGGCGACGCGGAACCGGCCGGCCGGAAGCCGCCGAAGGCGTGGGCGGCTGATCGGCGCGGCCTGGAAGGGACAACCGCGGAAGCGGCGTCCCCGCCGCCGCGGGTCGAGCCAGCCGGTGCGGCGGCGGGCCGGCCGGGCGATGGTGAGGCGGCGTCGCGGGAGCGGGCGGACGGCCCGCCGGGGCGCGGTCATCGGCGACCGCCCCGGCGCGGCGCGACGTCGGCGGTCTTGTAGGTGACCACCGGCACCGTGCTGACGATCGGGGTGGCGAGGCCGTGGGTGACGAGGTCGCCGATCACCTGCTCGATCCGTTTGTAGGCGGTGGGCGCCTCCTCGAACAGCAGTTGCCGGTCGCCGCAGACGACGACGGACCCCACCGGCGTACGCCGCAGTTCCTCGACGGTGTGTTTGGCTTTGCCGCGGCGCAGCGCGTCGGCGCGGGACATCTTGCGCCCGGCGCCGTGCGCGACGGAGTGGCCGGCGTCGGCGCCGGAGTGCCCGGCGACCAGGTAGGACCGGGTGCCACGGGTGCCGGCGACGAGCACGTCGCGGCCGTCGCCCGGTGCGGCCCCCTTGCGGTGCAGGTAAACGCCGTCGCGGGTCTCGACGGAGTTGTGGCAGACGTCGGTGACGGGTTCGCCGAGTTCGGCGCCGATGGCGTCGGCGACGCGTTCGGCCATGAGCCGCCGGTTGAGGTGTCCCCACCGGACGGCGCCGTCGTGTGCGGCCAGGTAGGCAGCGGGGTCTTCGGCGGGTCCGGCGCCGTGTCGTTCGGTGTGCGCGCGCAGGATGCGCTCGCCGAGCCCGCGGGAGCCGCTGTGCACGATGAGCACCAGGTCGCCGGCGGTGAGGCCGGTACGGAGCGCGTGCGTCTCGTCGAGGACGGCGTCGACGCGGGCGAGTTCGGCGAAGTGGTTACCTCGCCCGACGGTGCCGAGCTGGCCGGTGTGGCCGGCCGGGATGTCGAGTCCGGTCAGGTCGGCGGGGTCGACGGGCTGGTCGAGGTCGGGGAAGCGGGCGGCGATGCGTTCGGGGACGGCCCGTTTGAGCCGGACCGGGTAGACGGCGATGCCGCAGCCGATGTCGGAGCCGACCAGGAACGGATAGAGCACGGTGGAGGCCATGGCGGCGCCGATCGGGGCGCCTTTGCCGGGGTGCAGGTCGGGCATTCCGGCGACGTGGATCATGCCGTCGAGGGCGGCGACCTGGTGGCATTGGGCGACGGCGTCGGACTCGATCCAGCTGCCGGGGCCCGCGAAGATCGTGACGGTCGTGGACGTGGCGGACTGCTGTGGTGACAAGACAAGTCTTCTTTCGCATGACGTCAGGCGCGGCGGGGCGGGGAAAGTGCCTCGGGGCCGCGAAGGATGCGCTGGTGAAGTGCCTCAGTACGTCATGCCGCCCACCCTCGCGGATCACCACGGCGGCGGCAACCGATTTACCGCGACATACCACCGCGGCAGGTACGGGATGGGATTACCGAGTTGTTACCGGTGAGTTAACTCTATCCATATCCATCGATGCAGGAGCCCCACTACCCCAGGGAGTTCCCATGCCCGTTCCCACCCTTCGCCGGAAGCTTTCCCTGCTCACCACGGCATTCGCGGCGGCTGCCGCGTTCCTGTCGGTCCCCGCGTCACCGGCTCTCGCGGCCAACCCGTACGAACGCGGCCCGGCGCCCACCAACGCCAGCATCGAGGCCGCCCGCGGCACGTTCGCGATCGCCCAGGTCACCGTGGCGCGGTCCAGCGTCTCCGGTTTCGGCGGCGGCACGATCTACTACCCGACGACCACGAGCGCCGGCACGTTCGGCGCGGTGGCGATCTCTCCCGGATTCACGGCCAGCCAGTCCAGCGTCGCCTGGCTCGGGCCGCGCCTGGCGTCACAGGGCTTCGTGGTGATCACCATCGACACGCTGAGCACCCTCGACCAGCCGGACAGCCGCGGAACCCAGTTGCTGGCCGCGCTCGACTACCTGACACGGACCAGTTCGGTGCGCACCCGCATCGACGCGAACCGCCTCGGCGTGATGGGCCACTCGATGGGCGGGGGCGGCAGCCTGGCCGCGGCCCGGACCCGTCCGGCGTTGCAGGCCGCCGTCCCGCTCACCCCGTGGCACGGCACCAAGAGCTGGTCGACGGTACGCGTGCCCACCCTGATCGTCGGCGCCGAGAACGACACGGTGGCCCCGGTGTCGTCGCATTCGGAGCCGTTCTACACGAGCATGTCGGCCGCCCCGGAGAAGGCCTATCTGGAGCTGAACAACGCGTCCCACTCCGCGCCGACGTCGGGGCAGAGCGTGACCGCCGCCAAGTACAGCCTGTCCTGGCTCAAGCGGTTCATCGACGACGACACCCGCTACGACCAGTTCCTGTGCCCGGCGCCGTCCGGGTCGGCCATTCAGGAGTACCGCGCCACCTGCCCGCACGCCTGACCCGCCCGAACGAGGCCCGCGGGGCCCGGTGGTACGCCGGGCGCCGCACGGCCTGACCCGCCCCGCAGGGGCCCGGTGGTACGCCGGGCCCCGCACGGCCTGACCCGCCCCGCAGGGGCCCGGTGGCACGCCGGGCCCCGCACGGCCCGACCCGCCCCGCAGGGGCCCGGTGACACGCCGGGCCCCTGCCTACAGGCAGATCCAGCAGTAGACGCGTTCCCCGGAGTCGCGGGCGTCGCGGGCCAGCCCGGCCAGCTCGGTGATCGTCTCGGCCGCGGCCTCGTCGGTGTTGTCGTCGTAGTGCCCGAACTCCTCGATCCGGGCCCACCGGCCGGCGATCTCCGGGATGCGCGCGGCGTCGAGACCGGCCAGGGCGTCGCGGGACCGGTCGTCGAGGACCGTCACCCACGGCCCCATGTGTTCGGCGTCCTGTTCGCCGCCGGCCGGCCAGACCAGCTCGTCGCGGGTGCTGACGGCCGGGTCGATGAAGCCGACGAGCCGGCCGAGCACCACGGCCGGGTCGACGGCCTTGAGCCCGACCACCGGGGTGGGCCAGCCGTCGGCGGACGCCGGCGAGCCGGCGTCGTTGCGATCCATCAGGTCGACGACCACGTCCGGGGTGGCGGCGCGAAAGTAGTCATAGAGGATGCCCATGACGCGGCACTCTAGGGCCTACCGGTGGATCACCCAAGTGCGAGGCGAGATCCAGGTGGTGGCCGGTGTCGACCAGGGGAAGGCCGAATACGACACCGCCTCGGCAACCCGTGCGTGATCCACGGGACAGGCCCTGATGTCCGATGCCGGTCGGGCCTATCCGGCGGCGGGGCCGGCTTTCGCGAACTCCGTGGCGCCGGTCAGGGTCACGCCGCGCAGCTGCAGAAGCACCGCCAGGCCGGCGCCGGCCACCAGGGCGATGTCCGCGACGTTGCCGACGAAGAAACCGAAGTAGTCGATGAAGTCGACGACGTGGCCGCGGCCGGGCCCCGGCTCCCGCAGCAGGCGGTCGGCGAGATGGGTGACGGCGCCGCCGAGGAGCAGGCCCAGCGCCACCGCCCAGCCACGCGACCGGACCCGGACGGCGGCGACGCCGAGGGCGATCACCGCGACGGCGGTGACGAGGGTGAGAAGCCAGGTCGACCCGGCCGCCACGGAGAACGCGGCGCCCGGGTTGTAGATCAGCCGCAGCTCGATCAGGTCGCCCACCACGGCGACCGGGGCCCGCCCGGTCAGCGCCTCGACGGCCCAGAACTTGCTCAGCTGGTCGGCGACGATCACGAACGCGGCCAAAGCCGACACCAGCCGGAAACCCACATGAACCCGCAGCATCGGACCAACCTAAGGGGGCTCCGGCCGGTCAGTCCATCAGCCAGATGTGCAGTCGCTCCCCGTACGGGCTGAACGCCACCGCGACGAACACCAGCCAGAGGCCGATCCGCAGCAGCGACCGGTTCAGCCGGCGCCGGTCGTCGTCGCGCCGCGCGGCCGCCACCGACAGCCCGCCGAGGATGACGCCGAGCGCCGCCACCGGGATGATCAGCATGCCGGCCAACCGCGCCGCCCCGAAGATCCACACGAACGGGTTGGCGATCGAGTCCCAGCCGAGCGGGATGGAATCCTTCGGGTCGCCGAGCCGGTCGAGCACCGGGTCGGCCAGGGCGCCCACGTCGCCGGTGCGCGCCACGGCCAGCAGGAGCACGCCGAAGCTGCCGAGAACGTACATCACGAGCAGGGCCCACTGTGCCCCGTCCAGAAGACGCCGCCGAGTCTTGATCATGGACGGCAACCTATCCGGGGGCACTCAGAACAGCGTGAGCGGGGCCTCCGGCCGTTCGATGTCCGGCAGCGGCGCCAGCGACGGAACAAGGGCGCGCACCTCGTCGTGGAAGCGGCGGCACAGGGTGGGCGCGTCCGCGTTGTCCGGGGTGTGCACGAAGAACGTCGGTGACCGTCCCTCCCGCAGCCAGCCGGCGACGACCGGCACCCATTTCCGCCAGCCGTCGACGGTCCGTTCGGTGGAGTCGCGGCCCAGGTAGCGGACGATCGGCCGGTCGGTCAGGGCGGTGGTGCGCGGTGGCATGCGGGGCTTCTTGAGCCACGCGTCGCGTTCGGCCTCGCTGGTCGGCGGGGTGTGGAAGAACTCGGTGGTGTCGAACGGCACCCACTCGGCGCCGGCCTCGGCGAGCACCTGCTCCAGCGGGCCGGGCTCGTGGAAGAAGGCCGGATCGCGCACTTCGACGGCGTACCGGAAATGATCGGGAAGGCTCCGCAGGAAGCGTGCGAGAGCCGGAAGGTCGCCCGGTCCGAAGGACCCGGGCAATTGCACCCACAGAGCATGGGTACGGGCGCCGAGCGGCTCGATCACCCGGATGAACTCCGACAGTTCCGCGTTGCGGGACAGCGCTCCGGTGTGTGTCACCGATCGCGGCAGTTTGAGCACGAACCGGAAGTCCGGCGGAGTCTGCGCGGCCCAGCCGGTGACGACGTCGACGGTGGGCGTCGCGTAGAACGTCGTGTTCCCCTCCACCGCGTTGCACCAGCTCGCGTAGGTGGACAGTGCGGGCTGCGGGAACCGCCACGCTTTCAGGTTCCACATCGCGCAGCCGACGTGCAGCCTCACGATCCGCCCCACCGGTCGGTGTGGACGGCCTCGTGCAGCGGGCGCCGCTGCCGCCATCCGTGCCGTTCCAGGTCGGGCACGGTCTCCAGGTGGGTGACCGGCCCGGCGCACAGCCAGGCGACGGGACGGATCCCGGCGGGGATGCCGAGCAGGTCGCGCAGGAACTCCTCGCGGTAGAACGACACCCAGCCGACCCCGAGCCCTTCGGCGGTGGCGGCCAGCCACAGGTTCTGGATGGCCAGGCAGGACGAGTAGAGGCCGGCGTCGGCGATGGCGTGCCGTCCGAGGACCGCCGGACCGCCGCGCGAGGCGTCGTAGGTGACCACGATCGAGAGGCTGCTCTCCCGTACCCCCTCGATCTTGATCTTCGCGAAGCGCTCCGCCGCCGCACCGGAGAGACTCGCGGCGAACGTCTCCCGTTCGGTCTGAACGTGCTGGTGGAAGGCTTCGCGCACGGCGGGCGAGCGGATCACCACGAAGTCCCACGGCTGGGAGAGCCCGACGCTGGGGGCGGCGTGCGCGGCGGTCAGGATCCGTTCGAGGACGGCGGGCTCGACCGGTTCCCCGGTGAATTCGCCCCGGACGTCGCGGCGCCGGTGGATGACCTCGTACAGCTCGTGCGTCACCGCCGTACGGTACCGGTGGAGGCCCGGGCCACCAGCGCCGGCACGAAGGTGGCCTGCTCGTGGACGTGGTCGGGGTTGGTGGCCTCGTCCAGCACCAGCCGTGCCGCGGTCCGCCCGAGTTCCTGCCGGGGCTGGCGCACCGAGGTGAGCGGGACCGCCGCGGCGGCCGCGAAGTCGATGTCGTCGAACCCGACGATGGCCAGGTCGCCGGGGACCCGCAGCCCGGCGGTGACGGCGTGCTGGAGCAGGCCGAGCGCGAGCAGGTCGTTGGCGCAGAAGGCGGCGGTCGGCCGGCGGCGGCTGGGCAGCCCGGCGAGGCGTTCCCCGGCCGAGCGGCCCTCGTTGACGGTGAGCGCCTCGGTCGGCAGGTGGATGAGGTCCTCCTCGGGCATGCCGAACTCGGCCCACACCGCCCGCGCACCCTGGAGGCGCTCGCGGACCTGGCCGATGCTGGACGGCCCGCCGACGAAGGCGACCCTCCGGTGCCCGCGGTCGATCAGGTGCTCGACGGCGATCCGGCCGCCGAGGACGTCGTCGACGGCGACCGAGCAGTGCCCGCCGGACCGGCTGAACCGGTCGACGAGCACGAACGGGATGCCGCGCTGGGCGATCTCGGCGAGGTGGGCGGCGTCCGGGTCGACCGGGGTGATGAGTATCCCCTGGACACGCTGCTGGACGAGCCGGTCGATGTGTTTGGCCTCGCGGTCGGAGCGGCTGTTGGAGTTGCAGACGAACAGCGACAGGTCGGCGGCCTCGGCGGCGGTCTCGATGCCCTCGGCGACGTCGTGGAAGAACGGGTTGCCGCCGTCGAGCATCACGTAGGCGAGCGCGCGGCTGGTTCCGGCGCGCAGCTGGCGGGCGGACTCGTTGCGCACGAACCCGAGCTCGGCCATGGCGCGCTCGACCCGTTCGCGGGTGGTGGCGCTGACCACGGAGGGCCGGTTGAGGACGTTGGAGACGGTGCCGAGCGAGACGCCCGCGGCGGCGGCGACGTCCTTGACCGACGGGGCTCGTCCGTTGCGCGGCTTCAAGCTGGGCCCTTCCTCACGGTGGGTGACGTGACAAAGTCAAACACGCCCATTGAAACATTTCAAGTCCGCTCGGGGCCACGCAGGTGCACCGACGTGTATACCAGGAGCCCTCATGAGCACACCGCCGACCCGCGACCGCGGGTGACCGCGCCGACGTGGTCCGCGAACGGCCGCACGAGGCCATTCTCTCCCCCGAGCTGCGGCCCGGCCACCGCCTGATGGAGAAGGACAACCGGTTCGCCGAGTGAGGCCTCAGCCGATCCGGGAAACCGCGAGCAGGGCGTCGTAGGCGTAGTTCCAGCCGCGCCGGGCCAGATCCTTGCTGGTCACAGCGAGGCTCGGGTCGTCGCAGGCCGCGGCCAGGGCGGCACGAATCGACGGCGCCCGCCCTGGGTCGGCTCGCGCCAGGTCGGCCAGGGTGTCGCCGGCGCAGCGGCGGACGTCACCGGCGTCATCGGCGAACAACTCGATGAGCAACTCCACAATCGGCGGCACGGCTTCGGCATGCCGCAGCGCCCGCACCGCCTCGCGGCGGGTCAGCCAGTCGTCGCCGTCACGGGCGTACCGGACCGCGGCGGCGGTCAGCTCGGCCGTGACGACACCGCCGGCCATGAGCGTGTGAAGTGTCCGTGCGGTCGCGTACGTAGGCTCGGACTTCGTGACGATGCTGGTGGCCCCGGCGACCGCCGGCTCGGTCAGCGCACCGGCGGCGGCCAGCACAGCCAGGGCCCGCGCCCGGAGATCCAGCGGCCCGTCACCGGTGACCAGGGCTTCGAGGCCGGCGGCGACCGGGCCGGTCACGGATCCGGCGGCCGTGAGAGCTTGGGCGGAGCGGGCCCACACCGAGGGCGGCACGGCCGGGGACATCAGGCCGACGGCGGCGGCCATGGCGACCTCGCTCAGCGGCCCGCACTCGGTCAGCAACTCCAGCGCCTGCGTCCGGACTCGGGGGTCGCCACCGCCACCGGCGATCTCCTCCAGGACGGCAACGACCGGACCGGCCACCACCCCTCCGGAGACGAGCACCGTCGCTGCCCGCACCCGCGCCACGGCGGCAGAGCGGCCGGCCGCCGTCCGCAGCAGGGCGTCCACCACGGGCGGTGTGAGAAAGCCGTCCCGGTTCAGGACCTCGATCGCCCGGCGCCGGATGGTGGCCGGGACGTTGCCGGTGGCCTGCCGCACCAATGCGGTGATCACCGGTTCGGTTCGCACCCCACCCAGCGCCAGGGATCGGATCGCTCTCGCCCGTACGATCTCGGAATCGTCGTCGGCCGCGAGAGATGTCGCCGCGGCGACCACCACGGGGTTCAACGGGCCGTAGTCGGCGAGCGCCTGGATCGCACGAGACCGCACATATTTGTCGGCGCTGCCGGTAGCCAGGCCTTCCAGGGCGTCAACGACCGGTGGGGCCGGCGCCCGGCCAGCGGCGAGCGCCCGCACTGCGGCCGATCTCACCTCGGGAACGGTGACAGCGAGATCGGCCGCGACGGCGATCACCTCGGGGTTGAGCGCCTCCGCGTGGGCCAGCGCCCGCACCGCCTCCACCCGGACCCGGGGATCATCGTCTGCCACGGCGAGATCCACCAGGGCGGAGATCATCGGCTCCGGCAGCGGCCCGTCGCCGTCCAGCGACCGCAGCAGCCTCGGGTTCCGGTCCGGTCCGTGGGCGGCCAGCCGCGTCACCGCGGCGATCACCGGCGGGGTCAGCGCCCGCCGTGAGACCAGGCCCTCCAGCGCGGCACCCCGGAATCGCCACACGCCGCCGCCATCGAGCAGCCGGGTCAGCGCCTCGTCTATCCCCTGATGAGGCGTCTGCACGGCGGCGAGTGCCCGTCCCGCCAGGTACTGGAGGAACTCGTCCGAATCCTGCGCGATGGTCTCCAGCCGACTGACCAGGGCGGGGTCGACGGGGCCGGCACGCAGGGCGATCCCGGCCAGCCGGCACCACCCGTCCTGCCCGGGGTCGCCGGGGCCTGGCGCCCGGGCTGCCACGGCGGCCGGAAGCCGCACGCCGGCCCGGCTGCCGGCCAGCGCCTCCAGCCGGCTGGCCAGCGCCTCCCGGTAGGAGTCGAACCGGCCGCGGCCCGTCTCCCGGTCAAGGTATTCGGCGACGGCACGGCGGACGGCGGCGTCGATGGTGGTGGTGGCCAGTGGCGGGTCGTCGGCGAGCAGCCGGAGCAGGAACAGTAGGTCGCGGCCCAGCACCCGCTCGTAGATGTCGGCCCGTCCGGTGGCGGGATGAATCGCGGCGGCGACCACGTCGTCGATCTGTTCCGGATAGCCCGAGCCGATCAAACCGAGAGCGAGCAGAATCGGCTCCTCGTACCGGGGATCGTGCAGCCGTCCCCGGAGGGCGGCGATCCGGTCGGTGGCCGAGCCGAGCAGCGCCAGCGCCCTGCCGGCGTAGTACTCCTCGAAGGTGAGGTGCGCGAAGCCGTATCGGCCGGGAGCCCGTTCGACGAGCAGGCCGGTGTGCGCCTCCACTTTCGCGACGAAGTCGGTGACCGCGACGCCGGGCACGGAACCGAGCGGGTCTGCCGACCGCAGCGTCTCCGGATCCCAGACGATCCCCTGATGTTCGCACCACAGCGGGCCGAGCACCGCGAGCAGTTCCACCCGGTCGGCGGCGCCTTCGGGCCGGTGGGCGTGCAGCCACGAGCCGAGCTCGGTGAGCCAGCGGTGCAGGATCCGCTCGTCTGGCAGGTCGGCCTCGTCGACGCCGTGGGCGCTGCGCCAGGTAAGCCCGAGCGCGTTGCACACCTCGACATACGCCTCGATCCGCCGGTGCGGCAGCCGCCCGCTGGCCCGGTGCACCAGCACCAGAGCGGTCAACAGGAGCGGATTGGCGGCCAGACGGCGTACTCCCGGGGTGGTCCGCAGAGCGAGGCCGATGGCGGCCGCCTCCCGCGCCGCCGCCCCGGTTATCGCGGCCTCGGTCCGGTTCGGCGCCTCGACGCGCTCGATCTCACGGCAATACAGGTCGAGGAACCGCTCGACCGTCGGATCGTCCATGTCGTGCAGCCGAACCGCCCGGAACGGCTCCGGCAGCGGCGCCGCCTGATAGCCGACGATCCGGCTGGTGACGACGAAATGGTTGCCATAGCGCGCGTAGGCTCCCATGAAATTGGCGACCGCGGTGACCACCCCGCGACGCCGCTCGGCGGAAGTGATCTCGTCGAGGCCGTCGAGCAGGATCAGGCAGCCGCCGACCTCGAGTTCCCGGCGCAGCAGGTCGGCGAGGCCGGTCGCCTGGCATTCCATCCGATGCAGATACCGAGGCAGGAACTCGCTGATGCTGAAGGCGGGGTAGCCATACCGGGCGTACTCGGCGATCCGCAGATGGATGGGCAGGCGCGCAGTGCGTCCCCACACCTGTGCGCCCAGAGAAAGGGCGCTGGCGTGGGTCAGGGCCAGGTATCGCAGCAGGGTGGTCTTGCCGCTGCCCGGATCCCCCAGCACCAGGACCTGCGCGGTGTCCCGGACCATCTCCAGGACCGGCGACACGGTCGGTGGCGCCGCGTCCGCGGCCGGATCGTGCCGGTACCGCTCATGCAGCCGGTCGACGGCGGCCTCGAAACCGAGCTGATCGATCTCACCGGCCTCCAAGCGGGCGATCAGGCCGGCGCGTTCGCGCTCGAACCAGGACCGAGCCCGGTCACCCGGGTTCCGTTCGCGTTCGGCGCTGAGGCCCACGAACACGCTGGACAGCTCCAGTTGCACGGTCGTGTTGCGGACCAGCCCAACGGTCCGCACATACGAGTTCTGATCGATGATCCAGCGCAGGTAGAGGGCCCGGTCGTCCTGGGTGGCCGGGGCACCGCCGGAATGCCTCACCAGATGGGCCATACCGGCCGCGGTGTCGGCGGCGTCGGAACGGCCCAGGAACGATTGGAGAGCTTGTTCCGCACGGACCTCCTCGGCCAGGGCCGCCAACAGCGACCGGAACACCGGCAGCAGCACGATCACCCGTTCGAGGCGGTCGTCGGCGGACCTCGGCCTGCCGAGCGAGTCCACGGCGGCCTCGGCCAGCACGGCGGGCGAGGGTTCGACGCCCGGGACCAGCACCTTGGCCAGCTCGGCGGCGCCTTCGTGCTCCCAGAACCCGGGGTTGACGTCGACCTCGGAGAAGCGGTGCCCGGTGTCCCGCTCGACTCGGTCGAAGGCCCGGCTCAGGGCGGCGACCAGGGCCTTGCGCTCACCGACGCCCGCAATCCTGGTCTTGATGCCCTGCAGGGCCGGGGCGGTCAGCGACTTCGCGGCCTGCGACAGGACCGCGTTCGCCACGGGCAGCAGCACGGATACGGGCTCCACCTTCGGCAATGTAGCCCGACCCGGCCACCATGGGTCGTCGCCGAACCAGTTCAGGACCTCGCCGTGCGGGCGAGCCCAGGCCAGTGGCCGCCCGTCCAGGGCAAGCACGTTGTGCAGGCGCTCGTTCGGAGGATCCGGCAGGACGGCGTGATCCGAACGGTCGGGTTCTCCATGGCTATCCAGCGGGCACGCGCCGTGGCCACCATATCGGTGAAGACACTCCGACGGCCCTCCGGAACCTGATCGAGCACCGATGTGTGGGAGACGGCCGGCGTGGCATCCGCGGCACCTCGGCGGCGAGCACCGGACGGTCGTCGCGAACTCCACGAACGCCGGCGGATAGTGACCGGCGCACCCAGAGACCGGCCCACCGCGAACAGCAGATTGGGCTGCCGTTTCGGCGGCGGCAGCGCGTCCAGCAGGCTCAGCAGGCGGGCCTCGCGCGAGACGGCGACGGCCAGGTCCTCGTACGCCCGGACTCTCCGGCGGCCTCACGGGCGGCGAACTCCCCGTAGATCATCGCGGTCGTCGCCCGCGCATGACGCCACGTAGACGACGTCCGGCTCGCCGCGCGCGACCGGCACCCGGACCGTACGGACCGGCCCGATCGTCCGGGTCAGGGTGGCCTCGAAACGCGGCTCGGCCGACGCGCTCCACACCGCCAGCACTCCGCCCGGGCGCAGATGGTCGCGCAGCATCGCCAGCCCGGCCGCCCGGTACAACCCCGTGTTGTGGTCGAAGACGGTCCAGCCGGGGCCGTTGTCGACATCCAGGCAGATCGCGTCGAACCGGTCGCTGGTCCCGGTGAACCAGGCGGCCAGATCCGCCGTCACCACCCGCACCCGCGGATCGTCGAGAGCGCCCTCGCTGAACGGCCGCAGCGCCCCACGATGCCACTGCACCACCGCCGGTTCGATCTCCACGACGATGATCTCCGTGGCGTCCGTGTGGACCGCCTCGGCCAGCGAGAACCCGACCCCGAGCCCGCCGATCAGCAGCCGCGGGCCGGGCGGCGCGGCGGCCAGGGCGGCCCGCACCAGCACCCGCTCCGACTCGCCCGACCGCGTGTCCATCAGGAAGACACCGTTGCTGATCAGCTCGAAATGCCCGGCCCGCTGCCGCAGGATCAGCTCACCACGTTCGGTGAAGACCCGTTCGTCCATGGACGGCAAGCCTACGCAACCGATGCACGCCGGTCGATGAGTTACGGTGCCTGTCGTGAACCCCGTCCCGGATCACTGCAGCCGGGCCCTGGCCAAGGCGCAGCGCAACAGCGTCGACACCGGCGGCGCCCTCGCCGTCGCACACACCCGCGACGGCGGCGCCGACCTCTACCTGCTCGTCTACCCCGACCGGCTGGAACTCGCCAGCACCGGCACCCTCCTGCGTGCCGGGGCCGGCCGCGAGAAGATCCCGATCACCGCGATCACCGCGGCCACCGCCCACCGCGGGCTCCTGCGCTCCCGGCTCGACATCGAGACCGGCGGCCACACCATCTCCTTCGGCACCGACCGCCCCACCGCGCCCTACCTGGCCGAACTCATCCGGCAGCGGCTCACCGCGGCGCCCGCAGACACCGCCCTCCTGCATCACCTCGCCGAACTCCACACCGCCGGCGTGCTCACCGACGACGAATACGCCCGCAAACGCGACAGCCTCCTCAACCCCCAAGATCAAGACCAGGCATAGATACGCGACAGCCTCCTCAACCCCCAAGATCAAGACCCGGCATAGGTACGCGACGGGCACCTCAACCCTCAAGATCAATACCGGCACGGGTACGCGACCGCGGTCACGCCCCGAACAGTGCCCCGATCAACTCCCCCGGCGCCACCCCGGACGGCAGGTCGCTCACCTGACCGTCACCGATCTCCACGATCCGCCACCGGCCGTCGGCACGCCGCACCAGATCAGCGGTCACGAACGGCAACGCCAGCGACCGCACCGCCGCCTCCGCCACACCGACCTGCACATCGGCGGGCGGCAACTCCCCCGCGGTGTCCGGATGTGCCGTGACCAGCCGGCACGAACCATCCACCCACCACGTCCGCACCTCCGCGCCGGTGAACGACTCGAACCGGCGCACCACGAAACCACCGGCGAAATCGTCGCCGCGCAACTCCCGGAACCGGCTCGCCACCCGCCACGCCGCCGCCTCGTCCGCCACGTCCGGCAGATAGGCAGCCTCCGCCCAGTAGTGCTTCAACGACTTCGTGTAATCCCGCAACACCGCCGGACCGTCACCCAGCGCCGCACACGCCCGCCGAAAACCCTCCCGGCCGTCACCGTCGGTCCACGCCGACTCGGGCGTGCTGCCCACGGCCGCCGCATACCAGCCGGGCAACTCGTGCGCCCGCCGATAACACTCGGCCCCGGTACGCAGCGTCACCCCACGGGCGGCCAGCGCCCCCGCCATCGCCGCATACCGCTCACCGCTGAGCATCCAGCCCCGGTAGACGGCGCCGTCCCCCGCCGGAACCCGCGCCACCGCCGCGTCCCAGCCACTCAGCTTGTGATTAAACCTTTTGTTGGTTGTTGTGGCTGGTTGTCGCGTTCTGGTGTTCGGTCTTGCCGACCGGTGGGTGTGGCCTGACGTGCT
>NZ_JBFAMR010000118.1:0-15328 GCF_040656595.1 Actinoplanes sp. NPDC049802 | reverse complement strand
CTGGCGGCGAACCGGCTTTCCCTGCCCTGCTCCGCAGGGAATCCGATTCCTCCCCACGGCTAAAGCCGGGGGTTTCCACGGAGGCTTTTCGATGAACGCCACCGATGTGACACTGACCAGCCGTGACGCGCAACCACCGCGACGATCACGGATTCGCGGCTCACCCGGAGACGGCCCCCGTCCGAGGAGACGGGACACCGATCACGGCCATATGCGTCCCGAAAACATGACACCCGCAACGGGTGTCATCACACCCACCACACCACGGGTGTCGCGTTCTCAAAACACACATCGTCCTGGACACCGGCCCGGCCCGCCTACCAACACGGCACCATCCGACATCCGAGCCCTCCGATCCACCACCTTGCGAGTCCCCGTCCCGGATACGCGTCGGGACCTCGAGGACCCGTGGGTGGGTGGCTGGGTTACCGGGCTGCCGCGCCGGGGCGGAGGGCGAGGCGGGTGGCTCCGCCGGCCTCCGCTGACGGGCGCCGCCAGGGGACGTGGCGGTCGAGGAACGCGCGGGACATGACGTAGACGCAGACGCCGCCGTTGACGAACGCGGCGACCACGTCGCTGGGGTGGTGCATGCCGCGGTACATGCGGGCCAGCGCCACCCCGGCCGGGATCAGCACGAGCGCCCAGCAGAGGGCCTTGAGCCAGGTGCGCCGGACCAGCATCGCCAGCAGGACGGCGAGACCCAGGTAGAGGGCGACGGCGGCCGAGGTGTGCCCGGACGGGAAGCTGGAGGTGGGCGGTGACTCGTCCATCCGTGGCACGTCCGGCCTCGGCCGGTCGATGGCCACGGTGGTGAAGTAGAAGACCAGCGCCTGGGCGGTCACCGCGAGGCAGAGGAAGAGCGGCTCCCGGACCCGGCGCAGGGTGAGCGCCAGCACCAGCGCCGCGACCGCCGTCACCCCGATGATCCGGGGTGTGTCGGCGATGCCGCTGACCAGATGGGACACATCGCTGACGGTCTCGGTACGGTGGCCGGCGAGATACCGGTTGGCACTGTCCTCGACGGTCAGTGGCCACAGGTGGGTGGCCTCGCGGGTCAGCAGCACCCCGAGCCCGATCATGAAGGCCAGGAGGGCGGCGATCGGCAGCAGCACCCGCTTGAGAACCTGCATCGCTATCGGCACGGCCGGTGCTTTACCCGGTCGGGCCACTCCGGACACTCGTCAACGGACGTTGAACGGAACCGATGCGCCGGAAAACCAGGAGAGTGATCGCCGGGACGACGGCGCCGAGGAGGAGGCCGGCGACCACGTCGCTGGTCCAGTGCACGCCGAGGACGACCCGGCTGGCCGCGGTGCCCAGCGGGATCAGCACGGCCGCCACCCACAGCAGGCGCAGGTGCGGGAACAGCACCACGAAGACGGCGATGCCGAGGGCCGCGTTGAGGGCGTGGCCGGACGGGAAGGCGTACCCGACGGCCCGCGCCACCGGCTCCAGGAGCTCCGGCCGGTCCCGGTTGATCAGCAGTTTGAGCAGGCCGCCGAGCAGACCGCCGGCGACCATCGTGACGGCCACCCAGACGGCCGGACGGCGGGCGCCGCGGCGGACCAGCCAGATCACCAGGAGCAGAGCGGCCAGCCGGAAGACGTTCGGCTGGAAGATGTTGGTCCACCAGGTCATCGCGGTGGTCAGGGCGGTGCTGTCCAGGGCGGCCTCGTGAAGCCGGCCGGTCACCGACCGGTCGAAGGAGTGCAACGGGCCCCAGCCGCCCAGCACCAGGGCGGCCAACAGGGCGAACGGCACCAGCGGCAGGATCGCGACGGTGGCCGCCGCGCCCGCCCGCGCCTCGAGGGAGATGTCATTGTCCGGCTGCATGACGAGTCATTACCCCACAGGTCACCTGGAAAGCACCTGTGGGTCAGAGCGGCTCCCGTCCGGCGCCGGTCCCGGCCTGGCCGCCGGTGAGGCGTACCCGGTCGGTGGAGAAATCGTTGATCTGCCCGATCGTGTCGCGCACCTGGTCGACCAGCCCGCTGATGGTCGCCTGCTGGGCGTCGGCGACCGCGCGGACCTGGCCGATCGCCGCCCGTACGCTCTCGATCGTGTCCGTCACGGTGGCCACCGCAGCGGACACGTCGGTGGCCGTGGCGGTCAGGGTGCCCAGCGTCGCGGTGATCCGTTCGGCGGACTCGGTGGTGTCGTCGGCGAGTTTGCGCACCTCGTCGGCGACCACCGCGAAGCCGAGCCCGGCCGGCCCGGCCCGGGCCGCCTCGATCGTCGCGTTGAGCGCCAGCATCCGGGTCTGCCCGGCGATCGCGGCGATCAGGGCGACCATCTCCCGGGTGGCGGGCAGGCTCACGGCGAGCGCCTCGGCCGCCCGGTCGGCATGCGCCGCGTGGCCGGCCATCAGCTCGGTGGCGTGGTGGGCGGCGGCCGCGCCGGTGGTGATGTCGTCGACCGAGGCCCGGACCGCGTCCACGCCTTGGACGGCGTCGCCCAGCTGGTAGGCGACGCCCCCGATGATCTGCTCGGATTGGGCCTCCGCCAGGCGCAGGGTGCCGGTACGCCGTTCCTCCTGCTCGCGCAGTTCCGCCTCGCGTTCCGCCTGCTGCCGGGCGCGGATCTCGGCGAGTTCGGTGGAGTGCCGGTCGATCGAGGCGAGCATGTCGTTGATGGCGGCGCCGACCGCGTCGATGTCGGTGTCACCGGACGGGGGCACTCGCAGCGCCAGGTCCCGCGACTTGATGATCTTCTCGGTGGTGCGCCGTAGCGGCTGTACCTTGCGGCGTACCGCCCGGCGCATCGCCACGCTGATCGCCAGCCCGGCCACGATGACCGCGAACACCACGACGGCGCTCAGCTGGAGCAGCGTCTTCTGGGCCTGGGCGCGGATCGGGCGCCCGTTGAGACCCTCGAAGGTGACCGGGGTCCCGTCCACGCCGGTGATCGTGCAGGCGACCGCGATCTCGTCGCCCACCTCGGTGGTGGTGACGGTGATGGCGCCGAACGGGCTGTCCAGCTCACGCAGTTCGCGCGCCCCGGAGCGGGGCCGCTCGCGCAGGCTGACCAGGTCGTCGGTCTGCGCGGTCAGGGCTGCCAGTCCGGGTGCGTCCAGGCTCCGGAACACCAGCAGGTGCCCGTTGGACGGGCCGCTTCCGTCGTCCCGGTGGACCGGAAAGCCGCAGAATTCGGCCGGGGTCCCGATCGCGCTGGTCAGCCCGCAGAACGACTCCCCCGCCGCGCCGGCGCGCAGGTATCCGCGCAGCACCCCGGGATCGTCCAGCGGCGCCGGCAGGGCCGTGTAGCGGGAGTCCTGGATGAGGCCGCCGACCCTGATCCGCCCGGTCGTGTCGACGGCCACCGCCGCCGAGATCTGGTACTGGCCGGTGAGCACGTCGGGCGGCAGGTCGACGGCGAACTGGCGGGCGTCGGCGGTGGCGAGGTCGTCGTACAGGGCGGTCCAGATCGAGTTGGTGACCCCGAAGTCGCGCAGCCGCTGTGCGTGGGCGCCGATCGCGACCCGCAGCTCCTCGGCCTCCCGGCCGAGCTCGTTGCGTTCCAGGCGGTCGAAGGCGGGCACGGTGATCAGGTACACCGGCACGCCCAGCAGCACCAGCATGACGGCGACGAGCCCGAGCGCTGGTAGCAGCTCTCCCTGCCGCGTTCGCCCCACACCCTGCTGTTCGGCACGATCGGCGACGGGCTGAGACCGCTTGGCAACCCGGCGCCCGCTCAACCCGGGGCCGGGCGGACCGATCACCGGAGTCATGCGGAACGGACCGGTCCGGATCTGGGCGGTATGGCTGCTGGTGGCGGCCACCGCCGCCCTGTGCTTCCCGCTGGTCCCCGACGACACCGTCCCCGCCAAGCTGTACGTCAACACGGTCGGGCTGTCGTCGGTCGTGGCGATGGCGGTCGGCATCCGGCGGAACCGGCCGGAGCACTGGCGGGCCTGGGCGCTGTTCGCGACCGGGGTGGCGGTGTTCATCTCCGGCGACATCACGTACGACGTGACCGAGCTGCGGCTGGGCGAGTACCCGTACCCGTACTGGGCGGACGCCTGCTATCTGTGCGCGTACCCGCTGCTGTTCGCGGCCCTGTCGAAGCTGGGCCGCGGCAACGGCGGACGGGACTGGGGTGGCCTCATCGACGCGGCCGTCATCTCCACCGGGATCGGCCTGATCTACTGGGTGTTCGTGGTCGGGCCGACCCTCGACGACACCGCCGCGCCACTGCTGGAGCGGCTCGTCACCATCGGCTATCCGCTCTCCGACGTGCTGTTGACCACGGCCACCGCCCGGATGCTCACCCGGCCGGAGAACCGCACCGTCAGCCTGCGGCTGATGGGTGTGGGCGCGATCCTGATGCTCACCGGCGACCTGTTCTACACGACACTGTCCGCCACGGCCGAGTACACCGGGGGTTTCGTCGACTCCGGGTTCCTGATGGCGTACGCCTGCTGGGGCGCCGCCATGCTGCACCCGTCGATGCGGCTGCGCCCGGACACCGTCCTGCACACCGACCGGATCGGCTGGGCGCGGCTCACGGTGCTGGGCGCCTTCACCCTGATCGCGCCGGCGCTGCTGTTCTACCAGGGCTTCACCGGCCCGTCCGCGATCTCCTGGGGATCGCTCGGGATCGGCGCGGTGGTCCTGTTCCTGCTCGTGGTACTGCGCATGTGGGGCCTGGTCCAGCAGGTGCGGATGCAGGCCGGCCGGCTCGGTGACCTGGCCATGCGGGACGCCCTGACCGGGCTGGCGAACCGTCGCGCCTTCGAGGAGCGGCTCACCGCCGCGGTCGCCGCCGGGACCCCGTCGGTGCTGCTGCTCGACCTGGACGGCTTCAAAGCGGTCAACGACCGGTTCGGGCACGCGGTCGGCGACGAGCTGCTGGCGGCGGTCGCCGAACGGATCGGCGCGGAGTTGCCGGCCGACGCGATGGCGGCCCGGATGGGCGGCGACGAATTCGCCGTGCTGCTGCCCGTCCCGTGCCCGGACCGCTGCGAGGACCTGGCCGTCCGGTTGCGGGCCGCGATTCACCGGCCGATCCACGCGGGCGGCCAGGATCTGCTGGTCGGCGCCAGCATCGGCATCGCCGACGGTGGCGACCGGGTGGAGATCCTGCGCCGCGCCGACGTGGCCATGTACGCCGCGAAGGCCGACGGCGGCCGGCACCGCCACTACGCCGGCGACCTGGACGACCGGGCCGGCGAGGAGGCCCGGATGGGCGCCGAGCTGCGGACCGCCCTGAACTCCGGCGAGTTCCACCTGGTCTACCAGCCGATCGTCGAGCTGCCGTACGGCAACGTGGTCGCCGTGGAGAGCCTGGTCCGCTGGTGGCGCCCGGACCGCGGCTACGTCGGCCCGGACGTGTTCATCCCGGTCGCCGAGCGCACCGGCCTGATCGTCGAGCTGGGCGAGTGGATTCTGCGGACCGCCTGCCTCCAGTACGCGCAGTGGTGGCGTGAGGGAGTCGCCCCGCACCGGTTCGGGGTGAACGTCTCCGCCCGCCAGCTGGCCGAGCCGGGCTTCCCCGGCCTGGTCGCGGCGGTGCTGGCGGAGACCGGCGTGCATCCGGCACGGCTGGTCGTCGAGGTCACCGAGACGGCCGTGTTCGGTGGCGGCGCGGCGGTCCGGGCCGTCCAGGAGCTGACCGAGCTGGGTGTGGAGATCGCGCTGGACGACTTCGGCACCGGCCACTCGTCGCTGGGCCTGCTCCAGACGTTGCCGGTCCGGGTTCTGAAGGTGGACAAGTCGTTCGTCGAGAACGTCACGATGGCGGGCCGGCACGCGGTGATCGCCACCTCGCTGATCCAGGTGGCGAACGGGCTGGGCCTGGTCGCCGTGGCCGAGGGTGTGGAGACCGCCGAGCAGGCGGCCGAACTGTACCGGCTGGGTTACCGGCGGGCGCAGGGTTACCACTTCGGCCGCCCGGTGATGGCGCACGCGATCCCGGCGGAGGCGTCCGCCGGCTAGCCGTGGCCGCGCAGGTCGCGGACCGAGGTGACCAGCTCCTCCTGGGAGATCGGTGTGACCGGGCCGCCGCGGGCCTCCTGCATGGCCTTGCTGAGCTGGAGGCGGCGCAGCACCTCCTTGATGTCGGCGCCGGTCATGCCGGTGCTGGCGACGGCCAGCGCGCCCAGGTCGAGGTCGTCGGCGAACATCCGGAAGCCGGGCGTCTCGTGGGCGGTGATCAGGCCGCGGATCATCTTGCGGAAGATCTCGGCGCGGCTCGCCTCGTCCGGGCGCGGGATGGCCAGCTTCACGTCGAACCGGCCGGACCGGGTCAGCGACTCGTCGACCCGGTGCGGGAAGTTGGTGGTGGCCACCACGATGACGTTCGGGTTCTCCTCGATCAGGTCGTTCATCTCCTGCTTGAAGATGCCGGCCACCGCGTTCAGCGCCTGGCTCGCCGCGTCACCGCCGGCGCCCGCGTAGCTGACGATCGAGTCGAACTCGTCGAAGAGCATCACCGTGGCCGTACGGTAGCGGCGGGCGTCGCGGAAGATCTGCTTGATGTTGCGTTCCGAACCGCCGAGCCACTTGTCCAGGATCTCCGGGGTGCGGATCTCGCGGAAGTCGGCGCCGATCTCGTTGGCCAGCGCCCGCGACAGCATGGTCTTGCCGGTGCCGGGCGGCCCGTACATCAGGATGCCCTGCGGACGGCGGGCGCCCCATCGGGCCATCGCCTCCGGATGCCGGAACGACACGGCGATCTGGCGCAGCTCGGCGACCACTTCGGCGAGGCCGCCGACCATGTCCAGGGTGACCGTCTCGGTGGTCGGCGGCGTCGTCGGGGCCGCTTCCCGGCTGATCACGAAACGCCGGCCGTCGAGCGAGCCCGGCCCGGCCAGGTCGGTGACCGCCTGGAGGGTGAGGGTGACGAAGGCGCGCAGGTGGGCCGGGGTGACGTCGTCGCGCGGCACTCTCGACTCGAGCCGGGCGACGGTGCCGTCCGCCTCGTAGGTGACGGCCGCTTCGAGACCGGCGGCGGCGTCGGCGAGGACTTCCGGTTCGCGCCCGGCCGCCGGCCCGGTGGCCTTCTCCAGACCCAGTTTCCGGTACGCCGCCGCGGCGGCCGTCCCGACACCGTCCACGATCCTGGTCACCACCTCGTCGCCCGCGGCGATGCGGCGGGCCAGCAGCGGGCCCAGTGGGTCGATGCCCAGCACGATGCCGCGCATCTTCCGTTCGGTGGCCATCGGGGTGGTGAGCGTGCTGATCCGGGCGGTGAAGACGTGGTCGGCGGCGTCGGCCGCGATGGTCAGGTCGACCCGCTGGACCGGCGCCGGCCAGGCGGCCCGGCGCAGCGGCTCGACCGGGTTGACCCGGGCGGCGGCGAGCAGGGTGACCGCGTCGACCAGTTCGACGGTGGCGCCGGCGAACTCGAAGGTCTCGGTGCGCGGCCGTGCGAAGCTCGCGTCGGTCATGGGTGTCCTCCGGTCGTCGATCCGGGCATGACCACCCCAGCGTGACACGGCCGCGCACCGTTTGACGCGTCCCGCATCGGGCATGCCGAAGCCATGACCGACTTCCTCGACAAGGCGCAGAAGTTCGCCGACCAGCACGACGAGCAGGTGGATCAGGGCCTGGAGAAGGCCGGCGACCAGATCGACCGGCGCACCGGTGACAAGTATTCGGATCAGATCGACCGCGGTGTGGACGAGGCGCAGCAACGCACCGGGGAGGGGGACACCGTGCCACGTTCATGACCGGGCCGCCGCGGGTACGCAGTACCCATGGCGCTGCCCATCGAGGACTACGCGATCATCGCGGACACGCAGACCTCCGCCCTGGTCGGGCGCGACGGATCGATCGACTGGCTGTGTGTGCCCCGGTTCGACTCGGGCGCGATCTTCGCGTCGCTGCTCGGTGACGAGTCGAACGGGCACTGGACCGTCGCGCCCGCCGGGGAGCACACCGTCCGGCGCCGCTACCGGGACGAGACCCTGGTGCTGGAGACCGAGTTCGAGACCGCCGGCGGGGTGGCCCGGCTGATCGACTTCATGCCGCCGCGCACCGAGTCGCCGGCGGTGGTGCGGATCGTCGAGGGTGTCCGCGGCCAGGTGGACCTGGAGATGGTGCTGCGGCTGCGGTTCGACTACGGCAAGGTGGTGCCGTGGGTCTACCGGGAGGGCCCGGACCTGGTCGCGGTCGCCGGCCCGGACGCGGTGTGGCTGCGCACCCCGGCGGAGCTGTACGGCGAGAACATGGCCACCCGCGCGACGTTCACGGTGCGGGCCGGCGACCGGGTGCCGTTCACTCTCACCTGGCGCCCGTCGCACCTGCCGGCGCCCGTACCGGACGACCCGGTGCACCAGCTCGGCGTGACCGAGGGGTACTGGCGGGGCTGGGTGTCGGCGTGCACGTACGAGGGTGAGTGGCGCGACGCGGTCGTACGCTCGCTGTTGACCTTGAAGGCTCTGACCTATGCCCCGACCGGCGGCATCGTCGCGGCCGCCACCACCAGCCTGCCGGAGCGGCTCGGCGGGGTCCGTAACTGGGACTACCGGTTCTGCTGGCTGCGCGACGCCACGATCACCCTCCAGGCGCTGCTGTTCTCCGGCTTCCAGAGCGAGGCGACCGCGTGGCGCAAGTGGCTGCTGCGGGCGATCGCCGGCAACCCGGCCGAACTCCAGATCATGTACGGCGTGGCCGGTGAGCGCCGTCTCGACGAGCACGTGGCGACCTGGCTGACCGGTTACGACGGCAATCCGGTGCGCATCGGCAACGCCGCGGCCGACCAGTTCCAGCTGGACGTGTACGGCGAGGTGATGGACGCGCTGCACCAGGGCCGCCGGGCCGGGCTGAAGGCCGACGACCCGGCCTGGGGTCTGCAGGTGAAGCTGATGGAGTTCGTCGAGGAGCACTGGCGCGATCCGGACGAGGGCATCTGGGAGGTGCGCGGCGGGCCCCGCCAGTTCGTGCATTCGAAGCTGATGGCGTGGGTGGCGGCCGACCGGGCGGTGAAGGCGGTCGATGAGTTCGGCCTGCCCGGCCCGCGCGAGCGGTGGCAGGCGCTGCGCGAGGAGATCCGCGACGAGATCCTCACCAAGGGGTACGACGAGCGCCGCCGCACCTTCACCCAGTACTACGGTTCGGACGAGCTGGACGCCGCGCTGCTCATGGTGCCGCTGGTCGGGTTCCTGCCGGCCGGCGACGAGCGGGTGCGGGGCACGGTCGCGGCGATCGAGGAGAATCTGCTGTGCGACGGTTTCGTGCAGCGTTACACGCAGAGCCACGACGTCGATGTGGACGGTCTGCCGCCGGGTGAGGGCGCGTTCCTGGCGTGCACGTTCTGGCTGGCCGACAACTACGCGCTGATGGGCCGGCAGGACGAGGCGCGGGAGACGTTCGCCCGGCTGCTGGCGCTGCGCAACGACGTGGGGCTGCTCTCCGAGGAGTACGACACCGGGGCGTGCCGGCTGGTCGGGAACTTCCCGCAGGCGTTCAGCCACGTGCCGCTGATCGACACCGCCCGTACGCTGACGAGTTGCCTGGCACCGTCCGAGGCCCGCGCGAAGGAGGGCCTGCGCTGAGCCCGGCCCGGAAACGGGGGCATGGCGGGGCGGGGGTGCGGGTGGCAGGATGTCGGCATGCTGGTCGTGTTCGCGCACAGCAGCACCGGGGCGACCGTCGCCACCTTGCACCGGGCCGACGGCGTGGTCCTGCAACTGCCCGGCTACGACCGGAAATTTCGGGTTCCGCACGACCTGGCGCACTTCGCGACCGAGCGGGCTCTGCAGATGGCCGGCGGTTTGTTCGGCTCGGTCGCGGCCGGCGGCGTCTTCACCAACATGCGCCTGGTCAGCGGGCGCCCGCGCCATGACGCGGCGGCTCGCAGCAAGCGGGTCATCGACGCCAACAAGCAGACGCTGGGCGTGGCCGAGGTGCTGGCCGGGGTGATCCATCAGATAGTCGAGACCGACGACCCGGCCCCTGCCGCCACGATGGTCCGCAACGCCTGGGGTGTGCTGGATCCGGGGGTGTTCCCGTGGACCGACGAGCAGGTCGGCACGGCGGTCCGTGACCTCACCGAGCTGACCGGCGAGTGGGAGGCGCGGGGCACGCTCCGGCTGACCTGGCCGGACCATCTGGTCGCCGCCGCTCCCCCGCCGCGCGGTGTCAGGCGCGGCCGTCGCGGCCGCGCCTGACACCGGCGGGCGCCGGTCCCGGCCGGGGTCTACCTGACGTAGGTGACGGTGACGTTCGGGTCGGCGGCGTCGCCGGTGGTGTAGACGTACCGCTTGGCGGCGCTGTCCCCGGTCTGGGCCAGCAGCCACTGTGCCGACCAGCGGGCGATCGTCTCGACGCCGGTCGCCTGGTCGAGGGTCTGCGCGGACGGGTCGGGGAGGGCGCCGGCCGGGTTCTGGCCGTCGGTGACGCCGTAGTGGTTGGCGCCGGTCAGGGAGATGAACGCCTTCGGGGTGCCGGCGGTCAGGTGGTAGGTGGTCCGGCCCTCGCCCGGGGTGGCGACGCCGTCGGCGAGGCCCTGGAGGTAACCGACCGGGACGGTGTTGAGGACCGGCAGCACCAGGTCCGTGCCGTACAGGACGTTGTTGCCGCCGTAGGTGACGACCGCCTCGAGCTCGCTCGGCGCGGTGTCGGCGATCGCGCAGAACGGGACGACGCAGAGGCCGGCGCTGACGCTGAGCGCGGTGGCCGCGCCGAACGAGTGTCCGGAGAGGACCAGCGTGTTCTCGTCGATCCGCTGGTGGAGCGGGGAGGCGGGGTTGTCGTCCTCGGCCTCGGCCCAGTCGACGGTCCAGCCGGCCTGGACGCCCTCGGGGTAGAGGCCGCTCGTCCCGAACAGGCTGCGGGTGTGGTTGGGGACGGCGACGACGAACCCGTACGACGCGACCGTCGCCGCGTACGTCGAGTAGTTCGATTTGTCGACGTTGGCGCCCTGGAGGAGGAGGGCGACGGGCAGCCGGGTGCCGGTCGTGGGGTAGTAGACGTCGGCGCTGTCGCCGTTGATCGTCGTCGTGTAGCTCGCGACCGCCGCGCCGGCGGCGGATGCGGGCGCGGGCGCGGGAAGCGTCGCGGCGAGGAGGGCGGCCGAGGCCACCACCGCCAATCGTTTCCAAGAACGGAACAGTGTCACATTCATGGATACGGACTATGTCGATCGATCGATGCGCCGTCAAGAGCCGGAACCCGCGGATTGGCCGTCGCCACGGCACGCCGGGCCCGGAAGGCTGGCGGCATGGTGACGACGTCCTCGATCCTGGCGGTCAGCGCGGTCGCCCTGGGCATGGTGCTCACGCCCGGGCCGAACATGATGTACCTGGTGTCCCGCAGCATCGCCCAGGGACGCCGGGCCGGGATCGTCTCGCTGGCCGGGGTGGCGCTCGGGTTCCTGATCTACCTGACCGCCACCAACCTGGGCCTGTCCGTGCTGTTCACCGCGGTGCCGGAGCTGTATCAGGCGATCAAGCTGGCCGGGGCGGCGTACCTGAGCTGGCTGGCGTTCAAGACGCTGCGGCCGGGCGGGACCTCGGTCTTCGAGGCGCGGCCGCTGGAGGCCGACTCGGCACGGCGGCTGTTCACCATGGGACTGCTCACGAACCTGCTCAACCCCAAGGCCGCGGTGATGTACCTGTCACTGATCCCGCAGTTCGTCCGGCCGGACGCCGGTCACGTGATGGCGCAGGGCTTCCTGCTGGGTGGGGTGCAACTGGCCGTCAGCATGACGGTGAACCTGGCGATCGTCCTGGCCGCCGGCACGATCGCGGTGTTCCTCGGCCGGCGTCCGGGCTGGCTGCGGATCCAGCGCTGGTGCATGGGCGGCGTCCTCGGCCTGATCGCGGTGCGGCTGGCCACCGACCGGAGCCGCCCGCTCGCGGTCTAGGCGCCGACCGACGTCGCCGGGCGCACCGGTCGTCCGGGGACGCGCTCACTCGTACCGGTGGAGGAAGGCGAGCGCGCCCAGGACGGCCTGGACGGCGGGCACCGCCAGAACCACCGCGAGCATCGCGCCCTCCGGGCGCATCCCCAGATGCAGCAGCATCATGAGGCCGCTGAGCGCGAGCAGGCTCATCCAGGCGGCGCGGTCGCCCGGGCGTTTCCAGAGCTGGACGCCGCACGGCAGGCAGACCAGCGCGAGCACCGCGAGACCGGCCAGTACGGCCGGAGCGTGCCCGGCGTGCTCCCCGGCCAGGGCCAGGTGCACGGCGATCCCGCCCACACCGGCCGCGGCGGCGAGCCGGGCGGGGTAGGAGCGGCGCCGGGTCACGGCATGGTCCACAGATGTCACCGGCGCGGTCCTGTGTGGTCGGAGAGTGCGGATGATCGCTGAGTCTGCCACACCCCGGATGCGGAATCGACGTTCAGCGACCGCTTTCGATCAATGACAGCGCATGGAAAAGTGAGGGGGAATTCAGGCGCTGTACGCCTGGCCTCCACCCGGCACTTTCATGATCCACCGAGCGGGCACCGGTTGCGGCGCCCGCAGAAGGAGGAACTCAGTGCGCACCCTTGCCCGATCCACGGCCGCCACTCTCGCGGCCGTCACCATAATCGCGCTGACCGGCGCCTGCGCCCCGCCCGAGAAGGAGACCGAGGCGTCCACCAGCGGCGCCGCCACCGCCACCAGCGCCGGCGCGCTGGGCGGCATGGACGCCCTGATCGCCGAGGCGAAGAAGGAGGGCCGGCTCAACGTCATCGCCCTGCCACCGAACTGGGCCAACTACGGCGAGATCATCAAGGCGTTCGGCGCGAAGTACGGCATCGAGGTCGACTCGGCGCAGCCGGACGGGTCCAGTCAGGACGAGATCAACGCGGCGAACCAGCTGAGGGGCCAGGACACCGCGCCGGACGTGTTCGATCTGGGCGCCTCGGTGGCGGCTGCCAACGTGGCGATGTTCGCGCCGTACAAGGTGGAGAAGTTCGACGAGATCCCGGCCGGGCTCAAGGACCCGGGCGGCGCGTGGGCCAACGACTACGGCGGCTACATGTCGATCGGCTACGACAGCGCCAAGGTGCCGGCCCCGGCCACCGTGGCAGACCTGCTGAAGCCCGCCTACAAGGGCAAGGTGGCGCTGAACGGCGACCCGACCCAGGCCGGCGCGGCGTTCGGCGGCGTGCAGATGGCCTCCCTCGCCAACGGTGGCACGGTCGAGGACATCAAGAACGGCGTGGACTTCTTCGGCAGCCTGAAGAAGGCCGGCAACTTCCTGCCGGTCGACCCGAGCCCGGCCACCATCGAGTCCGGTCAGACCCCGGTGGTCTTCGACTGGGACTACCTGAACGCCGCGCAGTCGAAGAAGATGCCGAGCTGGAAGGTGTTCGTCCCGGCCGGCGCCGTGCTCGGCTCGTACTACGTGCAGGCGATCAACAAAGACGCCCCGCACCCGGCCGCGGCCCGGCTGTGGCAGGAGTTCCTCTACTCCGACGAGGGCCAGAACCTGTGGCTGAAGGGCGGCGCCCGCCCGGTCCGCGCCGACGCCATGCAGAAGGCCGGCACCATCGACGCGACCGCCTTCGCCGCCCTGCCGAAGGTCGAGGGCGACGTGGTGATCCCCACCGAGGCGCAGAACACCAAGGCCAAGGAGTACCTGACCGCGAACTGGACCAAGGCCGTTGGCTGAGATGGCCGAAGTCGCTCCGCGGCGCGTGGCCGGCCGGTCACGCCCGCGGGGCGGCGCCCTCCTGGGCGCGGTGCCGTTCTTCGCGTTCGTGACGATCTTCCTGATCATCCCGACGCTGACCGTGGTGATCGGCGCCTTCACCGGCGACGGTGGGCGAGGTTTCACGCCGGCGAACGTGCGCGCCCTCGCCGACGACCACATCCTCGCGGCTTTCGGCCGCAGCATCACCCTGTCCGCGGCGAGCGCGGTCATCGGCGCGGTGCTCGGCGCGGTGCTGGCCTACGCGCTGGTCACCGCGCGGCCGCACGGCCTGCTCCGGCGGGTGGTGACCGCGGCGGCCGGGGTGCTCGCGCAGTTCGGCGGCGTCACCCTCGCGTTCGCGTTCCTGGCGACCATCGGCCTGTCCGGCTTCGTCACCCTCTGGCTCCAGGAGCACGGCCTCGATCCGTACGCGCGGGGCGTCTGGCTCTTCGAGCTGCCCGGGCTCACGCTGGTCTACACGTACTTCCAGATCCCGCTCATGGTGATCGTGTTCCTGCCCGCACTGGACGGCATCCGGCCGCAGTGGCGGGAGGCGACGGATAGCCTGGGCGGCAACACCTGGCACTACTGGACCCGGGTGGCCGGGCCGCTGCTGGCGCCCGCGTTCCTCGGTTCGGCGCTGCTGCTGTTCGCCAACGCCTTCTCCGCGTACGCCACCGCGGCGGCCCTGGTCAGCCAGGGCAGCCCGATCGTCCCGCTGCAGATCCGCGGTGCCCTGACCAGCGAGGTCGTCCTCGGGCAGGCGAACCTGGGCAAGGCGATGGCGCTCGGCATGGTGGTGGTCGTGGCCGTGGTGATGACCCTCTACTCGCTGTTGGAGTCCAGGACCGCCAAATGGCTCGGGTGATCTTCCGCTGGACGGTCCTGACCGTCATGGGCGTGTTCTTCCTGCTGCCGCTGGTGGCCATGGTGGAGTTCAGCACCCGTGACCCGCGGACCTGGCCGCTGCTGCTGGACTGGCCCCGCCTGAGCACCGAGTACCCGGCCCTGGCCGAGGGCATCCTGGCCTCGCTGGCGCAGGCGGCGCTCACGTCGGTGCTGATGCTGGTGCTGCTGGTGCCGACCGCGATCTGGGTGCGGCTGCGGCTGCCCCGGTTGCGCCGCGTGGTCGAGTTCCTCTGCCTGCTGCCGCTCACCATTCCGGCGATCGTGCTGGTGGTCGGCCTGGCCCCGGTGTACGCCTGGGTCAACTACTTCCTCGGCGGCTCGTCGCTGACGCTGGTGTTCGCGTACACGGTCCTGGTCCTGCCGTACGCGTACCGCGCCATCGACACCGGCCTGTCCGCGATCGACGTGCAGACCCTGGCCGAGGCCGCCCGTGGTCTCGGCGCCGGCTGGGCGACCGTGATCTGGCGGGTCGTGCTGCCGAACATCCGCTCGGCGGTGCTGTCCGCCGCGTTCCTGACCGTGGCCCTGGTGCTCGGCGAGTTCACCATCGCGTCGCTGCTGCACCGCACCAACCTCCAGGTGGCCATCGAGTTCCTGGGCAAGAGCAGCGCGACCGTGTCGGTGGCGGTGTCGCTGACCGCGCTGCTGCTCGCGTTCGCCCTGCTGCTCGTGCTGTCCCTGGTGGGCACCCGTTCCAAGGAGAAGAGTCCATGAACGACCTGATCGGGCTCGGTCCTGAAGGTCATGAAACGCCGGAGCGCAGCGGAGGGGTTTCATGAACGACCGAAGGGAGTTCATCATCGGGCTCGGTCCTGAAGGTCATGAAACGCCGGAGCGCAGCGGAGGGGTTTC
>NZ_JBFAMR010000117.1:0-16111 GCF_040656595.1 Actinoplanes sp. NPDC049802 | reverse complement strand
CCCGACGTCAACCAGTCCGCCGGCCCGTTCACCCCGGTCGGCAAGGACATCCGGTTCGGCCTGGGCGCGGTCCGCAACGTCGGCGCCAACGTGGTCGACGCGATCGTACGCAGCCGCACCGAGCACGGCCCGGCCCACGACTTCCACGACTTCCTCGCCAAGGTCGACGCCGTCGCCTGCAACAAGAGGACGATCGAGTCGCTGATCAAGGCGGGCGCGTTCGACTCGATGGGGCACAGCCGCAAGGGCCTGCTCGCCGTGCACGCCGACGCCATCGACTCCTACGCCGATCTCAAACGGCACGAGGCGGCCGGCCAGTTCGACCTGTTCGGCTCGGCCTTCGGCGACACAGCGAGCCCGGCCGGCGGAACGGTGCTGTGCGCCCCCGTCCCCACACTCGAGTGGGACAAACGCGAACTGCTCGCCTTCGAACGGGAGATGCTCGGTCTCTACGTATCCGACCATCCCCTGTTCGGGCTGGAGCCCATCCTGGCCCGGGTTGCGGACCACCCGGTCACCGCGCTGTCGGAGGAGGGCGCGATCCCGGACGGCACGGTGGTGACGCTGGCCGGAATGCTCACCGGCGTCCAGCGCCGCATCACCAAACAAGGTAAGGCGTGGGCTTCGGCGAGCCTGGAGGACCTGGACGGCGGCGTCGAAGTGCTGTTCTTCCCCAACACCTACGAACTGGTCGGCCACGCCATCGCCGAAGACGCCATCGTGGTGGTCAAGGGCCGCCTCGACCGCCGCGACGACGTACCGCGGATCATGGCGATGGACCTGTCCGTCCCGGACCTCACCACGATCGGCACCGCCCGGCCCGTAGCGCTCACCCTGCCCGTGGCCCGCTGCACCCCCACGCTGGTGGAACGACTCCAAGAGGTCCTCACCGCCCACCCCGGCGGCGCCGAGGTCCACGTCAAGCTCACCAACGGTCCCCGCGGCACCCTGCTACGCCTGAACACGGTCCGGGTCGCTGCGACACCCCCGCTGCTCGCCGACCTCAAGGCCCTGCTCGGCGCGAACGCCGTCGCCCTGTGACCCCGCACACCGAAGGATCGACGATGACTCCCGTCCGCGCAGGCTCCCGCGACACCCGCCAGCGCGGCGAGGTCAGCGCCCGCCTCGCCGTCACCGACAACTTCCGGACCGCCCAGCAACTACACGCCGACCTGCGCGCTACCGGCAGCCGCATCGGCCTGACCACCGTCTACCGCATCCTGCAACGCCTCATCGACACCGGCGAGGTCGACGTCATGCGGCTGCCCAACGGCGAACGCCTGTTCCGCCGCTGCCCCGCCGCCACCCACCATCATCACCTGGTCTGCCGGCACTGCGGCCACACCATCGAGATCGGCAACCTCGGTGTGGACATCAGGGCCGCGCAGCTGGCCGCGGCACACGGCTTCACCGACCTCACCCACATCGTCGAGATCTTCGGCACCTGCGCCGGCTGCGCCACCTCCACCGCATCCGAACGCCCGTCGCCTACCGAGGACAGCCATCGACCCCAGGAGAACCCAATATCATGATCAACCTTCGACGTCCGCGACGCGTGTGGGCGGCCGCGATCACGGCCGCTCTCCTGCTGTCCACCGGATGCGGCGGCACCGGCACGGAGCCGGCCGCCACCGGCGCCGCCCCAGCCACCGCGACCGCCGCCGACACCGGTGACCACCTGGCCCCCGACAGCTTCGCCACCGCCATCGCCCGTCCCGGAACGGTGCTGCTCGACGTGCGAACCCCGCAGGAATTCGCCGCCGGGCACCTGCCCGGCGCGGTCAACCTCGACATGGAGGCCACCGACTTCGCCACTCGCATCGCCGAACTCGACCACGGCGGCACCTACGCCCTCTACTGTCACAGCGGCCGGCGCTCCGGCCTGGCGGCCGACCAGATGCACGCAGCGGGCTTCACCGCCGTCATCGACCTCGCCGGTGGCATCAGCGCCTGGGCGGCCACCGGCAGGACGCTCACCGCAGACTGAGCCGCCCACCCGGGCCGCTGGCGGCAACCTGTCAGTGACACCAGAAAAACAGATCAAATCGAGGACGGCCGGCGAGCCCGGAGCGGTTACTACACAGAACTGGCCTCAGCCGGGCGGTCGGCGTACACGAATCGTTCGATCGGTGACACGGTCAGATCCCGTCCGAGAGAACGCAGATAGCGGTCGGTGTACTCGGTGGGCCCGACATGCTCGCGTTCGGTCCACCCGAAGGTGCGCAGCAGCTTCGGCGTCTCTTCGGGCAGCAAACCGAAGTGCCAGACCTGGCGTTTGGTGACGAACTCGTGCCGTGCGGGTGCGGCGCCGTAGTTGTGGGTGCCGTCGAGGAAGTCCCGACGCAGGTAGGTGAAGATGAGCCGGCTGGCCGGCGCGGCGGCGGTGAGACCGGCCAGTGTCCGGTGGACGGTATCCTCGGTCAGGTACTGCGTGACGGCCTCCCAGACGAACATGGCCGGGAGGTTCCAGTCCAAGCCTGCCGTGGTGAGCGCGCCGGCGAGGTCGTCGATTTTGAGATCGACTGCGGTAAGGGTGATGCCGTCCGGGATCCGGCCGTGGATTTCGGTGAGCCGGCGGCGCTTGTAGGCGATGTTGGCGGGCAGGTCGGTTTCGAAGCTGCGGGCGCCGGCCGGCGCCACGAGCCGGCGGGCGCGGGTGTCGAGTCCCGCGCCGAGGAACACGAACTGGCTGATGCCGTCGTGCAAGGCCTCGCGCACTTTGTCGTCGGCATAGCGTTTCCGGCACAGCAGGCTGGCCCAGAGGCCGTCGGCTTTGCTGTCGGTGGCCTTCACCAGCAGTTGGTGGACCGGTTTCCACCGGCAGGCACCGACGATCAGCCGTTGCCCGGCCGGGAGCAGGCGGGCGGCGTCAGGGTCGTCGAACAGTCGCTGATGCGCGGGTAGGTGCTGCTCGCAGGCGGCGATCACCATCGGGCCGAAGGCTGTCTGTGCCGCGGCCGGTGTGGTTGTCATCTCGTAGCTCCTTGACGCGGCGCGGGGGCCAGGGCGTTGACGGGCGCCCCGGCGGTGCGTGGTGTGTGGTCGGCTGGTCTGAGCAGGTGATCGACGACCCGGGTCTGCTGTGGGGGTCATGAGTTCAGGTCCCGGTAGCGGTATCCGCCGAGACCGGCGATGGTCAGCGCTGCCGCCATCGCGAGCATGATCATCGAAGCGGTCGGATCGGGGCCGGTCAGCGGTACCGGTGCCAGGTGAGCGAACGGTGAGAGGTCGCGGACCCACGCTGGTGCGGCGACGCTCTCGGCGATGACCAGCAACAAGAACCCGCCGACGGCGGGAAGAGTGCCGAGAAGCCCGGTCAGGCGGGGCACCCAGCCGACGGCGAAGACCGCCGCGCCGAGGCTGAGCAGCACGATCGGCAGGACGTTCCAGACCCCGCGCAGCGCCGCTCCGATGGCGAGTTCCCCACCCATGACGGTGACACCGGCCCAGGTGAGCAGACCGGCGACGGTGACCAGAATCGTCGCGGCCACCGCCGTGACGGCGATCTCGGCGCCGAGCAGCCGGATCCGGGTGACGGGCCGGCCGGCGAGCAACGTCAGCCGCCGGTCGGTCTCGGCGGCGATCAGCTCGCCCATCCGGACCGCGGTGAAAACCCCGGCGGGCATGGCGAGCAGCGCGAACAGGGTGGCGGCGAACCCGGCGATGCTGCCGAGCGCGTCGAAACCGGCCTGTGCCGCCTGGCCGGCCATGGCGGGGTTGTCGCGCAGGAAACCGGTGACCGAGACCGCGGTCAGCCCGATCAGCAGATAGTAGGCGCCGACGCCGACCGACCACCCGGTCAGTGGCCGCAGCACCCTCCGGACGGCGAAGGTCTCCACACCGGCCAGCAGCCGCGTACGCGGGGGCCGCCCGGCCGCCGGCTCGAGCAGACCACCCCGGACGTCACGTCGGCCGGCCGCGGTCAGCGCCGCGACGGTGACCAGGACGCCGGCCACCGCCAGCAGCACCAACGGCAGGACACGGTCCTGGGCGTACGGGCCACTGAGCGCGAGCAGCCCGAACGGGGACAGCCAGTGCAGCCAGCCGAGGGCGTTGACACCGTCGCCGATCATGCGGGCCAGCAGGCCGACCCCCAGCACCGCTACCGCCGTGCCGGTCGCCGGTGAGCGGGCGGGGAACACCTGGGCGGTCAGCGCGGCCACCGCGGCGAAGAACATGCCGAGCAGTCCGGTGCCCACACCGTGGACGAGCGCGCCGGCAGCCGGGGTGCCGGTGATCAGAAGGACAGCCGTGATGGCGATCGTGGTGGCGGCCGCGACCGCCATCACGGCGGCGATATGGCGGATCAGCACGTTGCGCAGCGGCAGACGGCCGGACAGCAGCACATCCCATCGGCCGGCGTCCTCCTCGCCCCGGGTGATCCGGGTGACCGCAAGGATCGACCAGGCCGCCAGCAGCACGGCGAAAACGGTGCCGATCCGCCACACGGTGAACCCGCCGGCGGTGTCCAGACCGACCGGCGCGCCGAACAACGTGCGGATCGCCGGGTTCGCGGCCAGCGCCTGCAAGCCGCCGACCGCCGCCGGGTCGGCCATGACCTGCGTGTAACTGGCGACCACGACGGCTGTCATACCTACGGCCAGGCAGGTGACGATCAGACCGCCGCGCCGGACCTGCCGCATCGCCAGCCAGGTGACGGCCCGTCCCGGCGCCGGATCCGCGGTGAGACTGACAGGAGCCGACGCGGGCAGGGTGTCGGTGGTCACCGGGCCACCTCCTGCTGCCCGTAGTAGTCGAGGAAGATCTCCTCCAGGCTCGGTTCCCGCACGGCCAGCGCGGTGACGTCGGCGGCGGCGAGCGCCTGCAGCGCCGGGGCGGGCGCGCCGGTGAGCGTGAACCGAACTCGCCCGTCACCTGCGGGCTGAACCGTTTCGATCCCGGGGATCTCGGTCAGGTCGGGCGCGGAGCCGGTGTAGGAGATCGTCACCTCCGAGCGGTGCAGGCCCCGCAACTCGCCGATCGTGGAGACCTCGACGAGCCGGCCGGCGCGCAGGATGCCGACGCGGTCGCAGACGGCTTCGACCTCGGCGAGCTGATGAGAGCTGAGAAACACCGTCTGCCCGCGGTCGCGGGCGTGCCGGACCGCGGTACGGAACTCGCGTTCCATCAGCGGGTCCAGGCCGCTGGTCGGCTCGTCGAGCACCAGCAGCGGGGCCCGGGTGGCGAACGCGGCGATCAGCGCCACCTTCTGCCGGTTGCCCGTCGAGTACGTCCGGGCCGGCTTCGACACGTCGAGGGCGAACCGCTCGACGAGTTCGTCGCGGTAGGCGCTGTCGGTGCCCGGCCCGGTCCGGGCTTGCAGGTGCAGGATCTCGGTGCCGGTCAGCTGCGGCCACAGCGCGACATCGGCCGGCATATAGGCCAGGTGCCGGTGGGCGTGGGCCACGTCGGCGGCGTCGACGCCGAACACCTCGGCACGGCCGGCGGTCGGCCGGGCCAGGCCGAGCAGCAGGCGGATGGTCGTGGATTTGCCGGCCCCGTTCGGGCCCAGAAACCCGAACACCTCCCCCGGCATGACGTCCAGGGTCAACGTGTCGAGGGCGGTGAGGCGGCCGTAGCGTTTCGTCAGCTGGACAGCGCGCAGCGCAGGATTGGTCATCGCAGCGATGCCTTCCGGTCGGGACGTGGATCAATGACCGCCGACCAGACTTCCCGGCACACCTGTTCTCACCGTACGCCTGTCCCGTACTCCGCGGGAAGGCCGACCTGCGGTCAGCGTCGCACGGGGTCGTCGTCCCAGAAGTCGGGGATGCCGTCGGCGTCGGTGTCGCGTTCCTCGGCGGCGCACAGCTGCCGGTAGTGCCGGTTGCGGGCCCGCAGCACCACCATGGCCGACAGCGCCGAGATCAAGGATCCGGCCAGGATGCCGATGCGGGCGTGTCCGTCCTTCTCGCTGCCGACCCCGAACGCGAGTTCGCCGATCAACAGTGACACCGTGAACCCGATCCCCGCCAGCAGCGCGAGGCCGAGGACGTCCCACCAGCTCACCCCGTCGCCGAGGGTGGCGCGGGTGAACCGTTGCACCAGCCACGTCGACCCGAGCACCCCGACGCATTTGCCGACCACCAGGCCCAGCATGATCCCGATCGTGACCGGGTCACGTAGGGTCTCGCCGAGCCCGCCGGCTCCGGCGACCGACACCCCGGCGGCGAAGAACGCGAACACCGGCACCGCGAATCCGGCCGACACCGGCCGCCAGCGGTGCTCGAAGTGCTCTGCCAGGCCCGGTCCGTCGCCGGGGCTGCGGTGGACGACCGGGACCATGAAGCCGAGCAACACCCCGGCGACGGTGGCGTGGATGCCGGAGGCGTGCACCAGCGTCCACGTCGCCGCCGCGAGAGGCAGCAGCAGCCACCACGAGCGGACCCGCCGCTGCACCAGCACCGCGAACAATCCCAGCGGTACCAGGGCGGCGGCCAGCGGCAGCAGGCTCAGCGAGCTGGTGTAGAACACCGCGATGATCAGGATCGCCAGCAGGTCGTCGACCACCGCCAGGGTGAGCAGGAAGGTGCGCAGCGCGGCCGGCAGATGGGTGGAGATGACCGCCAGCACGGCGAGCGCGAACGCGATGTCGGTGGCGGTCGGCACCGCCCACCCGCGCAGCGCCCCACCCGTCAGGCCGGCGTTGACCGCCACGTAGATCAACGCGGGCACGGCCATCCCACCGACCGCGGCGGCGACCGGCAGCACCGCCCGCCGCGGATCCCGCAGGTCCCCGGCCACGAACTCGCGTTTGAGCTCGAGACCGGCGACGAAGAAGAAGATCGCCAGCAGCCCGTCCGCCGCCCACTGGCCCAACGTCAAGTCAAGGTGCAGCGCATGCGGGCCGATCGTGAACGCGACCAGATCCTGGTATCCCGACGCCCACGGCGAATTCGCCCAGACCAGCGCCAGCACCGCGGCACCGAGCAGCAACGCGCCACCGACGGTCTCGGTGCGAAGGATGTCGCCGATGCGGCTGACCTCCGGCCAGCTACCCCGCCCGAACAGGTGACGGTGAGGCGGTGTCGCGGTCACAGGAGCGTCCTCCGAACAATCGGGCACGGCGATGACATCGCCGACCAGACTTCCCGGCACACCTGATCCGAACCTACCGTGTCGCGGCGGTCACGGCAGCGATTGACATCACCCGAAGCCGGAGGCTCATCGACAGCCGAACACGGCCCGTCCCAGAAGGTCGACAGCAGTAGCCACACCGTGTTCGGCCCGCACCCGGTCCCCCAGCCGGCGCGCCGCGGCCATGAACTCGAGATCATCGAGGGCTACTGGCGCTGGCCGGTGGGTACGTCGACTCCTGCGGTGGTACGAGTCGCGGAAGCTCCGCCGGGGCGTACGCTGACGATCCGATGTCGGGGCCGCGACGGGCTCGGCTGGTGGCCCGGTGCGGTGTCACACGATTGAGACGGAATCGCCGACCGAACGCCATGCCTGTGCCGGAGGCTTCGGCGAAAGGTTCGCGGCCGCACGGCCTGGCGCGTTCTTCCCCCGGAGCCCATGAGTCTGCGGCCGCGACCTTTGGCATTGATGCCGACCAGCCGCGCTCGGCCACGGCCCAAGCCAGGCCATCGATCTTCTGATGACGGGGCGAACGATCACTCAGCGGGCCGGCGCGAGCGGAGGATTCCCACACCGGCGGCAACCGCTACCGCGACGCAGGTGAGCAGCACGCCGGCGGCACCCCACACCACCATCAACACCGAGAGACCGCCCCACACCAGGGCTCCCACGATCGCGAGCACGGTCACCATGACCCGCCGTGGAATCATCCGGACCGGGCGGGCCAGAGACGGGTCCTCTGCCGCCAGCCGACCGACGATCTGGTCGAATTCGCGGCGCGTATCTCTGGCCGACACGTTGCTCACCACCTCATCCAAGGTCGAAATATCCGTACGCCGAAGTCATATCCTCGAAATCCGCTACTGGCCCATGACAAGTTCATGCCGAGCCGGGCGCGGGCTCGTCAGCGGAAGAAGCCGCGCGGCGGCGGGATGAACGCGGTGAAGCCGTAGTAGCCGTACAGGTCGGTCAACGGCTCCTCCCGGTCGACGAGATCCGGGGCGTACTGCGGCGCTTCGGCCACCTGCACCCGCGTCCGGTCGAGGCGGACCACGCCATCGGTCACCTGGCACACCGTCTCCACCGGAATGAGCAGAGGCATCGCACCGACCCCGAACAGACCGCCATGCTCGACCACCAGAAGCCGCACCTTCCGCTGTTCCGGATCGATCAGCAGGTCAACGACTGTGTCGATCTCATGACCGTCACAATCCAGAACCGTGCGCCCCCGAACGTCCTGATCCGGATCGGCGAGCAGCCGCCCGCTGTCATCCAGCCGCATCAGGGTGCCGGACTCCACGTTCATGGCATCCCCCTTGTTCCGGCCGGGAACGGACGGCCATGGATTCCATCGACTGCCGCCCATGGTAGGGAGGTCGTCCTGCGATCCGGGCACGAACTCTTCTCGATTGTGTGACAGCCAGTCAGCGGCGGAGGTCCCTGCCGCGGGCGGCTGGAGAACACCCACCAGCCCAGCCGCCGGCGAGGTCTCGGACTGCGTTCACCGGCTCGCCGCGCGGGCGCACCTCGCCGGCTTCCGGCCGTACCTGAGGATCTCCGAGGGTCAGCACCGACGTCTCCGGGGTGGCCGGTGCCGCGGCGGCGACGCGGGCGCGGAGCCCGCAGCCGCGCCGCGAGCCCTTTGAATCGCGCATGATGCCCGGAAGACGGCAGGTGAGCCCGTCGAGACCGCGGCGGCACCATTTGTCATGCAACTGTCATCGGTAAGGGAGGCATTCGCAGAGAGGGCCGGGCAGTCTGACCGTTGTCGAGCCGGGTCACGGCCGGAAGGGGGCACGTCATGACGGCACACAGTCTGATCATCGCGGTGGCGGTCGGCGTCGTGACCGGCGTTGCCGGCCGTCTCTTCGCCAGGCGCAGACGACTGGTACCGGTATGGCTGCCGATCTCTGCCGGTGTCGCCGCCGCCGTGCTCGCGACCGTCCTGACCTGGCTGGCAGACGCCATCCTTTCCGGGCTGTCGGATGCGGCCGTCGTGCTGCAGGTGCTGTTCGCCGCCGCCGCAGTGGCGATAGTGGTGCTCACGGCGGACCGGCCCGCTCCGGTACCGCTTGAAACACCTACCAGAGGGTCGCTGGGATCGACCGGCAAGGGGCAGCTGCAATGACGGCGGTCCCGGGCACCGAGCCGGGCACCCTCACGTTGATCTGCGACGAGTGCGGCGACACCGTCGACGCCCCCGAGGTCGCGCACGACGAGGAGATCGTGTGGCCACGGCTCGGCCCGCTGGGCTGGTCCGGCTCACCGTTCGCCGCCGGCCAGCACCGATGCCCGCCGTGCAGCCTGCTTCCCCCACCGTACGACCGGTTGCCGACGAGCCGCCCGCAGTTGGGCGCCTCCTACGATTTGCGCGAACACGACGATGTCGACGCCGTGGTCATCACGCCGCTGACGGATGTCGACGCCGAAGCCACGGTCGTGCTCCGGGAAGCTCTGGAGCAGGCGCTGGATACATATCGACACGTCCTGGTGGACATGCGTGCCGCCGAGGTCATCGACTCCGCCGGCCTCGGCATGCTGGTACGTGCCCGTCAGCACGCCAAGCAGCGGGGAGGAACGCTGACGCTGGCGGCACCGTCACGGTACGTACGGACGGTGTTGCACACCATGCGCCTGGAGGGACTCTTCGCCATTGCGGAGAACGCCACTACGGTGCTGGACGCACGCCACGACAGCTGAGGTGTTCGACGGCGCTCCCGGCCCTGAACTCGCCCGGCCGGGGATCGAATGCACCGGAAACCGTCACGTCGCATCGTCCGTGAACGATCAACGGACGATGCGACGGTTCATGTCGGAGGACGAGCCCTCGGTCACCGGCACCCGGCTGTTCAGCCTCACGGCGCCCCAATGCAGACCGAGACGGGTTCGATCGTCATCTCACCTCAGCGGAAGAACCCGCGGCTCGGCGGCACGTAGCCGGGCGCCCCGTACGGCGCGTAGCCGTAGTAGGCGTACAGCTCGCTCATCTGCTCGTCGCGATCCACGAGTTCCGGGTCGTAGCCAGGTGCGCCGGCGACCTGCACCCGCGATCGGCCGATCATGACCACGTCGTCGGCGACACGTTCGACGGTCTCCACCGGAAGGAACAACGGGGTCGCGCCGATGCCGAGCAGCCCGCCGTGCTCGACGCGCAGCATGCGCACCTTCTGCTGCTCGTTGTCGACGAGCAGATCGTCGACCTTGCCGATCTCGTCGCCGTCACGGTCGACGACCTTGTAGCCGCGAATGTCCTGGCCCGGGTCGGCCAGCATCCGATCGCTGTCGCCGAGTCGCATCAGTGTTCCGGATTCCGTGTGCATGGTGCTCCTCCTCCCACCGGCCGAGGGCCGGAGAGGTCATGGATGCTTGCGGTCACGGTTCGCCTCGAACGCTAACCAGCCGACCACACAGCGAGCACACGGACGGCGATCAGTTCGATGACACGACGGCATCGCGCATCCGTCGCCGACAGCCGTTCAGCGCCACGACCCCCTGCTGTTCTCCGAAGACCGGTAGCACCGCTTCTCGCGGTCTTGCGAGCCGCCACAGCATCGTCACGAAGTCGTCGCCGTTCCGAAGGCGGACCAGCAAGGGCAGGCACGAACGTGAATGGCATCGACTGTAGTGAAGGAGGGCCGATGCGTACGTTCGTCATCTGTTTGGCCGTCACCGGACTCATCGTCACCGTCGTCGGATCGGTGTACGGGGAGGGGTGGATGATTCTCGTGGGTATCGCCGCGCTCGTCGCGGTGCTCGTCATGATCGGGCAGGGCGCGGTCCGTCTTCGCCGTGATCGTTGAGAGCAATGCTCAGTCCGGAGCCCGCATCGTTGTCACGGCGTTGTCATGCAACGGGGGCGAAATCGCCACGCGAGGGGACAATAATGCTGAAAGAGGCCACGAGGAGGTCTTGTTCCACAACCGGGTGGCGGGGTACCGGTTCGGGCTCCGCCGCCCGGGCGTGTCAGCCGTTTCTCGTCACGCAAGTGTCACCGGGTCGCGGGACAACCTCCACGTGACGCGGCCATCCTGAACGGGACCGATGACCGCAGCGACGACGGAGTAGCAGCGTGTGGCCTCTTTCCTCGGACGACCGATGGCTCAACCGGCGGGCACTGCCCGCCGGCGGACGCGACGTCGAACTGACCTGCCGGGTGATCGAGCGAATCCTGGGGGATCCGCGGCTGAGCGGTGAGTTCATCACCGTCGAGGTGCAGAATCGGGTCGCGAACCTGATTGGCACGGTCAGCAGCCTCTACGCCCGGGTCGCCGCAGCGGATCTGGCCCGGTCGACACCCGGTGTGACCGACATCTGCAACCGCCTCGCCCTCGCCGGAGTCCGCGACGCCACCGACAGCTGGCAACATCGTGAGCCGGACCCGTTCGACGACATCGTCGCGGGCTGGGACAGCCACCGGCCGCAGCCACCAAAGGCCGAAGTCGCCCGGTCACAGCCGCAGGGAAGAATGCTGCGTGCCGCGGCCGGTCTACTGGCCGCCGCGGCCGGCATCCTGTGGATCGCGCTCGTGCCCCTGCATCCCGGAGCCGGTCTCGTCGTCGTTGTCTGCCTGAGCGGCGCCGCGGCCTTGGCTGTCCTAGCCGGTCAGCCTTCGTCCTGACGCGTGGTCTTTCCCCTAGGGGCATTACGGCGAGCGGACCTCACCGTCCGGCGCACCACTCCGTACCAGCCGGGGACGTCGGCCTGCTCGTCGAACGCACGGGCGACCACCACATCGGTCGAGGAATGCAACAGGATCGACAGCACGATGGTTACCGCCACCAGGTGAAAGATGTCGTCCGCGGCGGCGATCCCGGACTCGAGCACCAGCAGGCCGTACACCACCGACGCGAATCCTTTCGGGCCGAACCACATCGCCGCCGCCTGCTCCCGCAGGCCCAGGCCCGACCGCAGGAACGACAGCCACAACGCGACCGGCCGGGCCACGAAGATCGCCAGGACCGCGAACACCCAACCGGTCCAGGAGATCTCGCCGAGAAACGCCGGCGAGATCAGCGCCCCGAACACCAACAGAGCCGCCAACTTGAGCAACTCGGCGATGTTCTCCCCGAAATGCTCGAACGCCGCGCGCTGGCGTGGGCCGAACGTGGCCACCGTGATACCGGCGGCGAACGCGGCCAGAAACAGATTGGCATGTGTGGCCTGACCGACGGCGAGCACCAACAGCCCGATGGCGAGCCCATTGAGCGGCTCATAGGCCGGCGACGCGGCGAAGAACCGGCTTCGCTCCAGCAGGATCGCCGCGACCGGGATGACCACCCCGATGATCAAACCCAGCGACAGCTCAAGGGCGAGTTCCCCCAGGTGCAGGTCGTCGGAACCGGCCGCAACCGCAAGGAAGACGATGACGAACGGCAGCGCGAGCCCGTCGTTGACACCGGACTCCACGTTGAGCAAATGCCGCAGCCGTGCGGGCACCTTGTCGTTGCCGACCAGCGCAGACGCGAACACCGGGTCGGTCGGCGCCAGGATCGCACCGATCAGCAGCGACTCCGCCCACCCCAGCCCGGCGACATAGTGGGCGGCGATCGCCGTCACCAGCAGCGTCAGCGGCAGGCCCCAGCCCAGCGCCCGGCCCGGCAGTCGCCACGCCGACCGCAGATCGGCCCAGCCGACCCGCATGCCGTCGGTGAACAGCACCGCGAACAACGCCAACTCGGCCAGCACACCGACGATGGCGTCATCGGCGCCGACATCGATGACGCCGGTGACATCCGGGCCGAGAAGGAAACCGGCGGCCAGGAACAGCACCGCGGTGGACAGGATGGTCCGGCCGGCGAGAGCGGACACCAGGACCGCCAGGAGAAGCACACTGGCGAAGGCGAGCAGCAGCAACAGAAACCTCAGTCGTCAAGGAAAAGTGAACCCGTTGCCGACCAGACTTCCCGGCGCGCCGCCCAGAACCCTACCGCATCCGGGCACACCCGGCAGCGGGGCTATGGCACGGCGCGCCACAGCTTACGGCGCCCCCAGATGTCACGAGACCGTCATACGCGGCCGTGGACGGCGCACGATCGACATGCGATCGACATGATTCCCGAGCGGACATGGTCCTGTCCGACCGTCAAGCCCCAACGCTCCTTGTGTATGTGTGAGGATGCCACTGCCTGCCTCGCGCACAGCTCGCCGTCGAAGTCGCGAGCATCAGCAGCTGGGCCGACCACGTCGGCCCCACGGCCGGCGCAACGGGTCAAGGACGGGTCTGCACCTGGATCAGCCGGTCGTCCTCGGCGAACGCCTCGATCTGGTCGTAACGCATGAGCCGGCTGTCTCGCACGACAGCGAGCACCAGGTCGTCGCAATCCTTCGGCGATGACCCCACCTCGTCCGGGCGCACCGGGCGGTCGATGAGCCGCAGGCCGTTTCCCTGGATCAGCAGGTCGCCGATCACCTCGCTGGCTGCTGGGCTGCGCGCCGCCAGGCCCAGCAGCCGGCCGGCCGCCTCCGAGGAGGTGATGACCGAGGTGGCGCCGCTGCGGCGCAGCAGCGCCACGTTCTCCGAAGCGCGTACCGCCACGGTGATGGTGGCGCTGCCGTTGAGTTCGCGCACGCTCAACGTGACCAGCGCCGCGGTGTCGTCGCGGTCGGCGGCCACGATGACGCGTGCGGCCTGTTCGACGCCGGAACGCCGTAGGATCATGGCGCGGGTCGCGTCGCCGACGATCGCGGCGTGTCCGTCGTCGGTGGCCTCCTGCGCCGCCGTCGCAGATGTGTCCACGACGACGAACTGCTCGTTGCGGTCGGCGGCTTCCCGGAGCGCCCGGATCGCGGCGCGGCCCTTGTTGCCGTAGCCGATGACAACGGTGTGCCCGAGCAAGCGAGACCTCCAACGGTTCAGCCGCCACTGCCGGCGGGTGCGCTGGGTCAGCACCTCGAAGGTGGTGCCGACCAGCAGCGCGAGGAAGAACACCCGCAGCGGCATGATCACCACGAGGTTCACCAGCCGGGCCGAACGCGACACCGGAACGATGTCGCCGTAACCGGTCGTGGACAGGCTGACGCCGGAGTAGTAGGCCGCGTCCAAGACCGACACATACCCGTCGCGGTTGTCGGCATAGCCGTCTCGGTCCAGCAGAACAGTCGACGTCATGACCACCACGGCGGCAAGAGCCAGCAGCAGACGACGGGTCATGGTCCGCACGGGGCCCGTCGGCCGCTGGGGCAGCAGAACCTCCTCGCTAGCCCCCGTCACCGCCGACCCTTCTTCTCTCACCCCAGGACACGGCGCCAGTCTGGCGGTACACGATGACGATGTCCATTGCCGGTACCGGCACGGGGCCGGCTCCGGCCCCGTGCAGTCAACTATGGCGCGCGGTACCGGTAGCCCAAGGACCGATCACACCGCCACGCCCCAAGCGCTCCTCCATCACCAGCAGGTCCGGGTGCAGATCCTCTCGATCGTATGGTTCGGTCTCGGCACCGCACGCCCATCACCCAATGATCCGGCACACTGTCCCACGGGCGTCGGACGGCTGGTCCGGAATGTCAAGCGGGACCGCGTCGTAGGCTGTCCCACAGCCGTAGGACCCGTAGCGTGATCCAGCGGCTGCCGGTTCGGCGGGCCGGGCGCTCCGGGCGGTAGCAGGTGGGTGCCGGGCATGAGCGCAGCATGGGCCAGGTGCCGTCGGGAAGCCGCCATGCGGCGATCCGGGTCAGCGCCGCTGTCATTCGCTCGGCCGGTACGTCGACATCCACTGCGAGCTGCGCCATTTCCAGCAGATCGGTCTGATAGGTCAGCGGGAAGGCCGGTGCGAGCCACCGCTCAGCTGCCGGACCGTGGGCGGTGGGCGCGGCGCCGAGGGGAATGACGTCGCCGTCGCGGCGACGGAACACTTCCCGGTCAGCGAGAAGGTCACGGATCGCGTCGAGCACACGTTGTCCTTCTGGCGTGCCGAGTCCCGCATCACGTGCCCTCACCAGCGCCAGACCGCACTTCACGACACCCAACAGGCAGGTGGTGCCCGCCAGGCAGCCGCCGTACCGGGTAGCCAGATAGCGACCCCAGACGGGACGCGTCACACCGAGGTAGTCCCGGCCTCCGTAGCGGACGTGCTGGTAGGTGGCGATCCAGCTCAGCGGTCCGGCGGCGGCGTCCGGGCGGCCGGCACGCAGCATCATGTCGGCCATGATGCCGGTGTAGCACGACAGCACGCCGTCGGGCCGGCCGTTGATGCTCACACCGCCGTCCTCGACGACGGTGTGAGCATCGAGGAACTCCAGCGCCCTGCCGAGCCCTGAGTGGTCGGCGGTCATCCCCAGTTCGGAGAACGTCTTCGCTGTCCAAAAGGTGGGCAGTATCCGCCGGCACGCCTGTGGCGCATCGCCCCACGAACCGTCAGCCGCTTGCTTCGCCAGAACATCGGCGATCTCCTGATGCGCGGAGATCCGCGTTCGCAGAACACCTGGAGGCGGACCGGCCTGATCCGATTCGCCGTCCATCATGGCGATCTGCAAAGCCACGGCCGGATCCGCTGTGGCTGCCAGAAACGCGCGGACCCTCACCTCGTCCACGAGTTCGTCCATACCCCAGGCTCGGCTTGCGGCTGCGGCACACGGTAGGGACCAACGGCATGCCGCAGCGGGAGCTTTCGACCACGCGTTCAGCGCTGCCCGGCGGTGCCGTATCAGGCTCGTCTACTCGATGCAGTTCAACCCTGCGCGGCACCCCGAGCATCCGCTTCGGGCCCTGATTTATGAAACGCTCGCCAGCGCTGCCCGGTCAGAGCCGGGCGATCACGGTCGTCAGCTGAGCTTCACGTTGAAGATCGGGCTGGTGCCAACCTTCTGAAGGAGGCCAGGCCGGCCGTGGTGCTGTCGACGCTGATGTCACGGCCGCCCTCGTCGTCGGTCTTGGTGTCGAAGTGGACGATCGCCTTGATCGCGGGCCGTTTCGACAGCTGTGGCAGCACGCTGTCGTACAAGAACGATTTGTCGGTGTCACGGCCGATGCGGTGGTAGGCGCCCCACTCCGCGATCATGATCGGCTTGCTCTGGTGTTTGGTGGTCGCCCAGTCGT
>NZ_JBFAMR010000116.1:0-16128 GCF_040656595.1 Actinoplanes sp. NPDC049802 | reverse complement strand
TCGGCGATCATGTGCGGGGTCGTCGGCTGCTACGTCGTGCTGCGCGGCATGGCTTTCATCGGCGACGCCGTCGCGCACGCCGTGTTCCCCGGCCTGGCCATCGCGTTCCTGTTCTCCGGCAGCCTGGTCCTCGGCGGCACGATCGCCGGGATCGTCACCGCGCTGCTGGTGACCGTGTTCGCCCAGAACCGGCGACTCAAGGAGGACTCCGTCATCGGGATCTTCTTCGTCGCGGCGTTCGCGCTCGGCATTGTGATCATCTCGCGGGCGCCCGGCTACGCCGGATCCCTGCAGCAGTTCCTGTTCGGTTCGATCACCGGCATCCCCGACCGCGATCTGTACGTCGTCGGCGGCACCGCCATCGCCGTACTACTGACCGTGTTCCTGCTGCACAAGGAGTTCGTCGCGGTCACCCTGGACCGGGAGATGGCCCGCGCGCTCGGCCTGCGCACCTTCTGGCTCGACCTGATGCTGTACGTGCTGGTCACCCTGGCCGTGGTGATGGCCGTGCAGACCATCGGCAACATCCTCGTGCTGGCCCTGCTCATCACCCCCGCCGCCACCGCCCGCCTGCTCACCGACCGGCTCGCCGTGATGATGGCCCTCGCCCCGGCGATCGGCGCCACCTGTGCCCTGATCGGGCTGTACCTGTCCTGGTCGTGGGACCTGCCGGTCGGCGGCACCGTCGTGCTGACCCTCACCGGCGCCTTCCTGATCGCGCACCTGGCCGCGCCTCGTCACGGACTGATCGCCCGGCTCGCCGCCTGAACCGTTTGATAATCACCGGCGACGAACTGTCGCGCGGTGAGCAGCACTGGTGGGCCTACCCTTCGGGGGGGCGGCCGGCGCCTGATCGGTCGTGCCCGCGGGAGCAGTGCTCGGCTCAACAGCGCGCGCACGTGCGGGTCGGCGGCCGAGTAGTGGATGTACGGTCACCGCCCTGCGGCATCTCACCGGCACGACCCCGGTCCTGCTCACCGGCGACAACGCCGGGGCCGCCGGTCATCTCGCCCAGCAGGCCGGCATCAGCGAGGTGCACGCCGGACTACTGCCCGAGGACAAGGCCGATCGGGTACGCACGATGCAGTCCAGCGGCGCGAAGGTGCTGCTGACCGGCGACGGCGTCAACGACGCGCCCGCTCTCACGACCGCCGACCTGGGCGTCGCCATGGGCCGCAAGGGCTCCGACCTGGCGCTGGAGACGGCCGACGCGGTCCTGGTCCGCGACGACCTCACCACCCTGCCCGCCGTCATCGCCCTGTCCCGGCGCGCCCGCAGGCTCGTACAGGCCAACCTGATCATCGCCGGCACCTTCATCACCGTACTGGTCTGCTGGGACCTGTTCGGCCACCTGCCGCTGCCGCTCGGCGTCGCCGGCCACGAGGGCTCCACGGTCATCGTCGGCCTCAACGGCCTGCGCCTGCTCACCTCCGGCGCCTGGCGCCGCGCCCAGGCGGAGGCACGGCGACCCGTTCGCCTTCTTGTGAATCGGGCACCCGCCGACGGAGTGCGCGCTTGAGCGCGTCGACGCGCAGGGCCCAGATGCGCTGGGAGAGTTCCGCCTCCGGGGCCAGTGACTCCGCGCCGTGGTAGGCGCCGGGGTGGACGTGCAGTTCGGTGGGGACGCCGGCCTGCATGAGCCGCTGGGCGAAGGCGATGTCCTCGTCGCGGAACAGGTCGACGGCGCCGACGTCGATGAAGGCCGGTGGCAGAGCGGAGAGGTCTTCTTCGCGGGCCGGAGCGGCGTATCGGTCGGCGGGCCGGCCGGCGAGGTAACAGTTCCAGGCTTCCACACTTGCGGCGCGGTCCCAGATGCCGATGTCGGTGATCTCGTGGCTGGAGGGTGTCTCGTGGCGGTCGTCGAGCATCGGGTAGATCGGCATCATGAAGCGCAGCGGCGGTCCGCCCCGGTCGCGGGCGGCGAGCGCGGTCGCGATGGTCAGCCCGCCGCCGGCGCTGGCGCCGTAGATGGCCAGCCGGTCGGGGTCGACGCCGAGTTCGGCGGCGTTGCCGTGCATCCAGGCGAGCCCCGCGTAGCAGTCGTCCAAGGCGGCGGGGTACGGGTGTTCGGGCGCCAGCCGGTAGTCGACGGAGACGACCACGGCCTGGACCTGTTCGCAGAGCAGGGTGGCGGCGGCGTCCTCACCGGCGACGGTTCCGAGGATCATGCCGCCGCCGTGGATGTAGTAGATGCCGGGCAGGCTGGTGTTTACGGCGGCCGGGCGGTAGACCCGTACCGGGAGGTCTGAGCCGTACACCGTCAGGTCCTGCTGGACGACGTGCGGGCTGGTGGCGGATTCGGCGGCTTTCAGGGCGTTGATGGTGGCGCGGCGTTCGGTGATGTCGGTGATGGCGTGGAAGCCGCCGGGGAAGGCCGCGAGGCGCGCGTCGAGGGCCGGCAGCATGTCGGGGTCGATGAGGTGACGCTGGCGCATGTTCACTCCGGGGCGGGGACGGGCCGGCCGGTGCCGGATCGGGGGATGACGGCACCGGCCGGGGATTGCGGGTCAGCCCCGGCGGGGCCGATCGGTGTGCGCGGCGAAGCCGGCGGTGATCCAGGCCGGGTCGGTGATCGCGGTGCCGACCACGACGGCGGTGGCCCCGGCGTCCAGGGCGGCCCGGACCTGTTCCGGCCGGTGGTACCGGCCTTCGGCGACGATCACGGCGGACGGCAGGGCCCGGCTCAGGGCGGCCACCAGGTCCAGGTCGGGTCCGGGATTCCGGGGGCTGTCCGGGGTGTAGCCGGACAGCGTGGTCGCGATCAGGTCGGCTCCGGCGCCGGCGGCGGCGAGGCCGTCGTCCAGGGTGGCGACGTCGGCCATGATCAGGCCGCCGGCCGCGTGCACCGCTTCGACGGTACGGCTCAGCGGCGCGCCGTCCGGGCGGTGGCGCCGGGTGCCGTCGGTGGCGACCACGGCCGCCCCGGCGGCGAGTACGCGCAGCGCGTCGTCGGCGGTGGGGGTGATGAAGACGCCGGAGGTGCCGCGTTTGGTGAGCCCGACGATCGGCACGTCGACGGCGGAGGCGACCTCCTGGACGTCGGGGACGCCGCCCACGCCTCCGCACCGGATGGCGGTGGCGCCACCGAGCACGGCGGCGCGGGCCATCCGGGCGATGGTGGGCGAGTCGCGCAGCGGGTGCCCGGCGCCGGCCTGGCAGGAGACGATCAGGCCGCCGCCGACGGCCCGTACGAATTCGTCGAAGGTCACGACGCGGTCTCCTGTCCGATCTGCCGGGCCAGGTGTGCCGCGCCCAGCAGGGGTGCGTCGGCGGCGGTCGCCGGCACCAGCACCGGCAGGGTCCGCAGCGGGGGCAGTGCCTCGGCGTGGAAGGCCGCGGCGACGGTCGCGGAGAACTCCGGGATGCCGTGCACGACTCCGCCGCCGAGGGTCACCGCGTCCGTGTCGATCGCGGCGACCAGCCCGGCGAGGGCCCGGCCGAGCAGGTGCGCGGCGGCGTGGATGACGGTGCGGGCGTCCTGGTCGCCGGCGCGCATCAGCGCGGTCACGTCGGTGAGCGGGCGTACCGGGCGGTCGGTGATCCGGGCGTAGGCGGCGGCGATGGCCGGCCCGGCCGCGACCGCCTCGAGGTGGTCGTAGCGGCCGCAGCCGCACGCCACGGGGCCTTGGCCGGGCACCAGCAGGTGGGCGATCTCCCCGGTCACCGCGTGTGGGCCGGTCACCGGGCGCCCGTGGCGGATCAGGGCGCCGCCGACGCCGGTGCCGACGGAGACGTGCAGGACCTGCGGGCAGTCGCGCAGTGCCGGGTCGAGGACCGCGCCGACCGCGGCGGCGCGTACGTCGTTGGTGACCGCGACCGGTAGGCGCAGCATCCGCGACAGTTCGTCGCGGATCGGTGTGCCCGCCCAGCCGGGCACGGTCCGGGTGGCCGACCGCACCACGCCGGTGCTGCTGTCGATCACGCCGGGCGCGCCGACGCCGACCGCCCGGACCGCCTCGGTGCCCTGGCCGGCGCGCCGGTTCAGGTCGGCGACGAGTTCGGCGACCACGGACAGGATGGCGGTGGCGCCGTGCGGGGTGTCGACGCGGACCCGGTCGTGGATGACGCCGGTGCCGTCGACCAGCGCGGCGGCGATCTTGGTGCCGCCGATGTCGACGGCGGCGACCGTGCTCACAGCAGGCCCGTCGCGATCAGGATCTGCCGGACGTACTCGGTCTCGGTCGTGTCCAGCGGGATCTGCGGCGGTGCGGTGACCGCGTGCTCGATGACGCCGCGCAGTTGCAGGGCGGTCTTGAACGCGCCGAGCGCCGACGAGCCGCGGCCCATCCGCGACGCGGGGGCGGCCCGGACGATGCGCATCAGGCGCAGCAGCCGTTCCTGTTCGCGGCCGGCCCGCTCCCAGTCGCCGGCCCGGGCGTGGGCGTAGAGGGTGGCGTATCCGTGCGGGTCGACGTTGCCGAGCCCGGGTACGACGCCGTCGGCGCCCATCCGCAGCGCGCTGTCCACGGTCAGTTCGGAGCCGGTGAGGACGCTGAAGCCGGTCAGCCCGGCGTCGTTGCGCGCCACGATCAGGTCCCGCAGGCCGGCGTCGTCGCCGGTGGAGTCCTTGAGCCCGGCGAGGACCCCGTCGGCGGCCAGGCGCAGCAGCATGTCGTGGTCGAGGTTGCTGTGCACGGAGACGGGCAGGTCGTAGGCGTACAGGGGGGCTTCGCACTGTTCGGCGAGGCGCCGCAGGTGCAGTTCGATCTCGGCGGGGTGGGTGCGGGTGTAGAACGGCGCGGTGGCCACGATGCCGGCGCAGCCGTCGCGGACCGCCCGGTGGGCGTGGTCGAGGACCCGCATGGTGGTCATGTCGATGACGCCGACCAGCACCGGCACCTGTCCGCCGACGTGCCCGAGGACCGCGTCGATCACGGTCTGCCGGTGCCGGTCGGGCAGGAAGGCGACCTCGCTGGAGGAGCCGAGGATGAACAGCCCGTCGACGCCGCCGGCGAGCTGGAAGTCGACCAGGCGCAGCAGCGAGGCGACGTCGACCTCGAAGTCGGGGGTCAGCGGGGTGCACACCGGCGGCACCACCCCGGTCAGCGACGGTGCGGCGGCACCGGCCGGCGAGGTGAGCGAGGCGGTGGTGATGGCAGTCATGAATTGAGCTCCTGTACGGGGTCCGCGCCGGGGCGGGGCAGATCTGCGGGGTCGGTGACGGGGTGGAAGCAGCGGTACCGGTGGTCGGTCTCGGTGGCGTACGGGGGCATCTCGGTGGCGCAGAGCTCGGTGGCCCGCCAGCAGCGGGTGCGGAACGGGCAGCCGGACGGCGGGTTGACCGCCGACGGGACCGGCCCGGTGAGCGGGATGGCCCGCATCGGGTGGAGCAGGCCGGGTGCGGCGGAGAACAGCGCCTGGGTGTACGGGTGCCGGCCGTCGCGGACGGTGGCGGCGGGCATCTCCTCGACGACGCGGCCGAGGTACATGGTGACGATGCGGTCGGAGACGCGGCGTACGGTCTGCAGGTCGTGTGACACGAACACCATCGCCAGTTCGAGGCGTTCGCGCAGGTCGAGCAGCAGGTTGAGGATCTGGGCGCGAACCGACACGTCGAGCGCCGAGGTGGGTTCGTCGGCGATCAGCAGCGGCGGTTCCAGGGCCAGCGCCCGGGCGATGGCGACGCGCTGCCGCTGGCCGCCGGACATCTGACCGGGCAGCGCGTCGCGGGCCGAGCCGGGCAGCCCGACGAGGTTCATCAGCTCGCCGACGCGGGCGCGGCGCTCCGCCGGGGTGCGCCATTTCTGGACGTCGAGCGGGTCGCTGATGATCTGTTCGACGCTGAGACGGCGGTTCAGGGAGGTGGCCGGGTCCTGGAAGACCATGCCGACGAGCCGGCCGATGTGCCGGCGCCGCTCGGCGGTCTTCATCGCCCAGATGTCGCGACCGCCGAGGCGAACCGTGCCCGCGGTCGGCTGCTGCAGGCCCACCAGGACCTTGACCAGTGTCGACTTGCCGCAGCCGGATTCGCCGACCACGCCGAGGGTCTCCCCCGGCCGGATGCTGACGTCGGCGGAGGTCAGGGCGTGTACCCGGGTGCGGTTGAGTACCGACCCACCGGGGGCGCGGAATTCGACGCTGACCTCGCTGAGTTCAGCCAGTGCATCAGTCATGGACGGCAACCTTCTCGACCTCTGTGACCTGCGCCGGGTGATGACAGGCGGCCAGGTGGCCGTTGACCTCGGCCAGCGGCGGGCGGTCGTCGGCGCAGATCCGGGTGGCGCGCGGGCAGCGGTCGGCGAACCGGCAGCCGGCCGGGAAGTCGGCCGGGGACGGCACGGTGCCGCGGATCTGCACGAGCCGGGGCGCCTGCGCCTCCAGCGACAGCACCGAGCCGAGCAGCCCGCGGGTGTAGTGGTGGGTGGGTGCGGCCAGCACTCCGGCGGTGGTGCCCTGTTCGACGATGTGCCCGCCGTACATCACGGCGATCCGGTCGCAGACGTCGCTGACCAGGGCCAGATCGTGCGAGACGAGGATCAGGGCGAACCCGAGTTCGGCGCGCAGCCGTAGCAGCAGTTCGATGACCTGCGCCTGGACGGTGACGTCGAGCGCGGTGGTCGGTTCGTCGGCGACCACGAGTTGCGGGTCGCGGGCGAGCGCCATCGCGATGACGACACGCTGGCGCTGCCCGCCGGACAGTTCGTGCGGGTACGACGACAGGGTGCGGCTCGGGTCGAGGCCGACGAGGGTCATCAGCTCCTCGGCGGTACGGGTGCCGCCGCGCTTGATGATCTGCTTGAGCTGGGCCCGTACGGTCATCGACGGGTTGAGCGCCGACAACGCGTCCTGGTAGATCATCGCGATGCGCCGGCCCATCAGCTGACGGCGCTGTGCGGCGCCGAGGGTCAGCAGGTCGGTGCCGGCGAACGAGATGGTGCCGCCGGTACGGGCGCCGCGCGGCTGCAGGCCCATCACGGTCAGCGCGGTCAGCGACTTGCCGCAGCCGGACTCGCCGATCAGGCCGAGCACCTCGCCGGCCCGGACCTCGAAGCTGACGCCGTCGACGATGTCCACGCCGTGGTGGCTGCCGGGGAATCCGATCCGCAGGTCGCGGACCGACAGCACCGGCGCGCCGGTGACTGCGGGCCGGGCCTGCGACGCCAGTCGTCTCGCCGCCTGGGTCAGGCCGGGCAGCTCGACCGGGGTCTCCCGCTCGGCGTCGGTGAACTCGGTTGCGGCCGGGCCGGCTCCGGGGCGCCGGCGTGCGGCCGGGGCGGCCCAGGCGTCCGAGATGCCCTCGGCGAGGATGTTGAGGCACAGTACGGTGGCGAGGATCAGCAGGCCGGGGAAGAAGGTGGCCCACCAGCCGCCGCTGGCGAGCAGTTGCTGGCCGTAGGCGATGACGCTGCCCCACGACGACGGTCCGGCCTCGGGTTGCAGGCCGCCGCCGATGAACGACAGCGACGCTTCGAAGACGATCGCGTTGGCGACCATGATGGTCGCGTAGACCAGGATCGGGGCGGCGCAGTTGCGGGCGACGTGCCGCAGCAGGATGTGCGTTCGGCCGGCGCCGATCACGCGTTCCGCGGCGACGTAGTCCTCCTGGTACTGCGCGGCCGCGTTGGCGCGTACCAGCCGGGCGATCTGCGGGATCATCACGAACCCGATCGCGCCGACCAGCACGGTGATGCTGTCGTTGCCGTACGCCACGACCAGGATCGCGGCGAGCACGATGGTCGGGAACGCCATGATCACGTCGAGGGCGCGCATGACGGTCTCGTCGACGGCGCGCCGGCTGGTCGCCGCGATCGCGCCGAGCACGGTGCCGACGAGCAGGGCCAGGCCGGCCGAGCCGAAGCCGACGATCAGCGAGCGGGGGGTGCCGGCGATCAGCCGCGAGTAGATGTCGCGGCCGAGCCGGTCGACGCCGAACCAGTGTTCGCCGTTCGGGCCGGTCGTCGGGGCGGCGAGCGCGACCTGGGTGGGGTCGTGCCGGATCAGCCAGGGCGCGGCGATCGCGATCGCGACGACCAGCAGCAGGAATCCGAGGCAGATCTTGGCGATGAGCGGCAGGCGCCGCAGTCCGGTGAGCATCAGTGGGCTCCTCGCATGCGCGGGTTGGCCGCCAGGTACAGCAGGTCGACCACGAGGTTCACGACGACGAAGCCGAGCGCGATGGTGATGACCAGGCCGCGGGCCAGGCCGATGTCGTTCTGCTGGACGGCGCTCATGATCTGGGTGCCCATGCCGGGCAGCGTGAAGATCGCCTCGATGATCACCGCGCCGCCGATCAGGTAGCCGACCTGCAGGCCGAGCACGGTGAGCGGGGTCAGCAGAGCGTTGCGCAGCACGTTGCGGCCCACCACGACGACCGGCGGCAGGCCGGCGCCGATGGCGGTGCGCACGTAGTCGCGGTCGAGTTCCTCCACCATCGAGGTACGCACCACCCGGGCCAGCGCGCAGCCGGTGGGCACGGCGAGCGCGATCGCCGGCAGGATCAGGTGCTGCAGCCAGCCGCCGACCGACTCCGACGGTGCGACGTAGTGGCCGCTGGGCAGCGACCCGCCGCCGATCGTGGACAGCTGCTGGATCAGCAGGATCGCGAGCCAGAACGACGGGATGGAGATGCCGGCCATCGACAGCAGCCGGGTGGCCTGGTCGGGCCAGCGGTCGCGGTAGAGCGCGCCGGTGATGCCGAGCGTCAGGGCCAGCAGCACGGCCAGGCCGACGCCGAGGGCGGTGAGCTGCAGGGTGACCGGCAGCGCGTCGCCGATGATGCCGCTGATCGGCGCGGCGAGCGAGAACGTCTGGCCGAGGTCGCCGTGCAGCAGCGCCCACAGGTAGTCGAAGTAGCGGATCAGCAGTGGCTGGTCGAGGCCGTTGGCCTGGTTGAACGCGGCGATCTGTTCCGGGGTGGCCTGGTCGCCGAGCACCGACAGCGCGGCATCGTTCGGCGACAGGGCCATCACCAGGAAGATGAACAGGATGATGCCGAGCATCAGCGGGATCAGCGCGGCCAGCCGGCGCAGGATGATGCCGAGGAAGGCGTCCACCTGATGCTCCTTTCCGGGTCGGGGTGTGGCCGCCCTCCGGCGGCCACACCGCTTACGCGTGGGGTCATGACAGGTCAGCCGCGTGAGGAGCCGAGGAAGTAGAGGCCGGTGGTGGCCGCGCCGGCGAAGTCCTTGATCTTGGCCGGATCGAAACCGGTGATCATCTTGGCGTGGAAGACCGGGTAGAGCGGCACCTCGTCGGCGATCAGGTCGAGCGCCTTCTTCCACAGCGCGGTCTGCTCGGCGCCGGAGCTCTTGGCGGCGTCCTCGATGAGCTTCGCGCACTCGGTGGCCGCGGGCGTGCCGGCCCAGCGGTGCCGGTTCTTGGTCCAGGTCTCGTTGGTGTAGAACCAGCGCAGCAGCAGGTCCACGTCGGGGCCGAAGACGGTCGGGTCGCCGCTCGCGGCGAGCACCCGGAAGCCGGCGCCGGGCACGATGGTGCCGTAGACCGCCGACGACGGGTTGGTGTTGAGGGTGGCGGTGACGCCGATCGCCTTCCACGCGTCGATCAGCATCGGCGCGCTGTCCTTGACGAACGCGGCGTCCGTGGTGACCAGTTCGAACGACAGGTCGCTGACGCCCGCGGCGGCCAGCAGCGCCTTGGCCTTCGCCGGGTCGTAGCCGTAGACGGTGGCCGCCTTCTGGTAGTTGGCGTTGCCCTCGTCGAGGTAGCTGGTGGCCGGGGTGGCGTAGCCCTGCAGCGCCGTGGTGATCAGCTTCTGGGTGTCGACGGCGTAGTGCAGCGCCTGCCGGACCCGCTTGTCGTCGAACGGCGCGGCGGCGCAGTTGAACATCAGGAACATCTGGTTGAACGCCTGCTTCTCGTCCACCTTGCGGCCGTTGCCGACCGACTTGACGTCGAGGTACGGCACCGCCTCGATGGCCTGGGAGGCGCCACCCTGCAGATCGTTGAGCCGCGCGGTGTTGTCCGGCGTGGTGCGCAGCGTGATCTTCTCGACCTTGGCGGGCCGTGAGCCGTTGTAGCCGGCGTTCACCGCCATCACCACGCCGGCCGTGGCGTTCGCGCTGACCAGGGTGAACGGGCCGGAGCCGATCGGCGCGGTGTCGAAGGCCTTGCTCGCCGCGGCGTCGCCGGTCTTCGCCTTCGGCACGATCTTGATGACCGCGATGCGTTGCGCGAAGAGGCTGAACCTGCTCTTGAGTTTGAATTCGACGGTACGCGGATCCTTGGCGGTCACCGTGTCGATGAAGGTGATGAAGCCGGCCATCAGCGAGGCGTTGGCCGGGTCCAGCACCCGGGCGAACGACCACGCGACGTCGTCGGCGGTGACGGCGGTGCCGTCGGAGAACTTCGCGCCCTCGCGCAGGGTGGCCGTCCAGGTCAGGCCGTCGCTGCTCGCCGTGGGCAGCGCCGAGGCGAGGGCCGGGTACGGCTTGCGGGTGATCGGGTCCAGGTCGACCAGGGCCTCGAAGACGTGCTGGTTCACCGTGGTGGCGACGGCGCTCGAGGCGAGCATCGGGTCGAAGCCGCTGGACAGTGTGAATGCCAGGGTCGCCTCGATGGTCTTGCCCCCGGAGGAGGACGAGGAGCCCTCGCCGTCCCCGCAGGCACCGAGACTTGCCGTGACCGCGGTGGCGGTGCCCAGAATGCCCGCATATCGCAGCAGGTTGCGACGTGATACGCCCTTGTTATCCATCGTGATCCCTAAAGTCATGTGATTCGGGGGACGTCCTACGTCCTACGTAGCTCGTATGCGGTACCTTAGGAGCGTGTCCCCCCATGGTCAAGAGCACCCGGAGACAGGTCGCCATGAAGCAGCCGCAGCCACACCCCACCGGCCAGGATCGGCAACCCGGCGGCCGGAAGTCCCCGCAACCGGAACAATTCGGCTCCACGGGGGCAGCGCCAGAGGCAACGCGATGAGGCGGCGCAGCTCACCGACCTCCGCCCCGCGCCGGCCGAGCCGCACCGACGAGGTGCAGCAACAGATCAAACGGCTGATCCTGGAACGTGGCCTGACCGCCGGCGACCCGATGCCCACCGAGCTCGAACTGCTCGACGAGATCAACGTCAGCCGCAACTCCCTGCGCGAGGCCCTCAAGGCCCTGCAGGCGGTCGGCATCGTCGAGATCCGGCACGGCTTCGGCATGTTCGTCGGCACCATGTCCCTGGTCTCGCTCGTCGACGAGCTGACCTTCCATGGCCTGCTGTCGCTGCACGCCGGCCGTAACGACCTGCGCCACCTCGTACAGATTCGCGAGGTCCTGGAATACGGCCTGATCCAGCAGGTCATCCGCCGGCGCGGCGAGAACGGCGGGGCCGATGCGCGGCTGGCCGAGGTGATGGACCAGATGGAGGCCGAAGCCGAAGCCGGCGGCGTCAGCCCGGAGACCGACAAGCGGTTCCACGAGCTGCTCTACGAACCGCTCGGCAACCCGCTGGTGACCCAGTTGCTGTCGGCGTTCTGGGACGTCTACCACGCCCTGCACACCGAGCTCGACGACGCCGACGAGACACCCACCGAGATAGCCGCACGCCACCGCCGGGTCTACGACGCGGTCTGCGCCGGCGACGTGGAGGAGTCGGTCTCGGCCCTGACCGAGCACTTCAGCGGCATCCGGCGCCGGCTCACCCCCGGGCAGGACTGAGCGCGAACCCACAGCAAGGCGATCGCGCAGCGCCGTACCCCTGCGGATCTTGATCTTTTCTCGAACCCTGCCTAATCTCCATCGCAATATGGGACGTAGGATGTCCCACGTAGGAGAAACGGTGGGCGTGGCGCTGCCGACACCGCGGCCCATCCCCCTGGTTCGTCATCCCCCGAAGGAATCCCCCCGATGAAGACGTCCCCCCTCGGCCGCATCACCCTGGCCACGGGCCTCGCCGTGCTCGTCGCCGGCGTCGTTCCCGGCACCGCGTCCGCCGCACCGGCCCAGCGGCGGATGCTGCCCGTGCTCGTCGAGTTCCAGGACGCCGGCTTCCAGTTCCCCGACAAGGTCAAGGCCACCACCCCCGGCACCTACTTCACCGGGAAGGACTCGGCCGCGTCGTTCATGACCGAGGTGTCACGGGGGCAGTTCACCTACGTCCCCGCCGTCGAAGAGCAGTTCCTCGGCCCCATCACGCTGCCGATCACCGCCGCCGACTGCAAACACGGTCAGATCAACACCCTGACCCGGGAAGCGCTCGCCGAACGGGGCCTGGTGGCCGGCGAGGACTACGACAGCATCTCCATCGTCTTCCCCGCGCAGAAGGCCGCCTGCCCCTGGGCGGGCCTGGCAAGCGTGCCCGGCCCCACCTCCTGGATCAATCTGTACGGCACGGACAGCGGCCTGGGCGTGGTCGGCCATGAACTGGGCCACAATCTCGGCTTCGCCCACCAAGGGCGTCTGGTCTGCGCGGGCGGCAACCTGAGGTCCTGCGAGCCCGAAGGCGGCAGCGGCAAGAGCATCATGGGCGGCGGAGGCCCGGGCGCCGGTTTCACCGCACCCGAGATGATCCGGGCCGGCTGGCTCGGCGGCTCGACCAGAAAGGTCACCAAGACCGGCACCTACACCCTGCGGTCGTTGCACGGAAAAGGCAGCGGAACCCGGGCTCTGGACATCGCGCTGGGCAAGGACCGGCTGGTCATCGAGTACCGGCACGCCGCCGGAACGCTGGACGCGAATCTCGAGGGGGTGCACGCCTACCGGGTGCCCGGCGGGTCCTACGGCTCCTCCTCACTGATCGACACGACCGGTACGCAGCGGAAGGCGCCCGACGCGGACGCCATCACCACCTTGCGCGACAAGGCCCATCGAGTGGCCGTGTCGGTCGTGTCCTCCGGCGGCGGGCAAGCCGTGATCGAGGTGGCGCTCGGGGCCGACGCGGTCAAGCCCAAAACCAGTGCCAGCGCTTCACCCAGCGCTTCGATGAGCGCCAGCGCTTCGGCCGGTGAGAGCGTCAGCCCGGGCGCGGCCGGCGGCGACTCCGGACCTCTCACCGGGGCCGGCTCACCGGCGGACCTCACCGCCGCCGAGCCCCCGTCCCGGACGCTGTCGCCTGCGGCGATCGGAGGCGGCATCCTGGTGGCCCTGATCGTCGGGGCGATCCTGGTCCGGCGGCGGCGCCCGCGTGGCAAGCACGCCTGATCCGAGAGTGCCATTTCTGCACCGACCTCCCTCCGTTTCCGGTCGCCGCGCGAGGCCGGGTCGCTGATCACATCCGTCGCCTCGTACTTCAGGGGCGATGATCGCGCCACCCCGTACTCCTGGACCGGCCAGACGCTCGTTCGTGATCGGCGGCCGCGGCCAGGGCGACGGGTCGGCGGCGTCCGGGACGTCGCGACCACCGATACCCGTCATCCGCACGCTGTCGAGTCGCGGGTGCCCGGGTACCGGTTGACGCCATGAGTGTGGGACGACGGCACGGGTTCAGACCGGCCAGAGGCCGTCGATCGGCCGGTCGAGCAGGCCGGCCAGTTCGTGTTCCGCGCGCGAGTGTCCCGGCTCGTGGTGAGCCTGGTCCGTGGGTGCCCGGTACGAGTCCGCGATCCGCCGCTCCAGGATGCGACTGATCCACTGGGTGACGTCGGCATCCGCGTTACTGCGGCAGCCGGCGAGCCACCACACCTCGACGTAGGTGGCGGCGAGAACCGCGGTCTGCTGCCGGGGCTCCGTGAGGCGTGCCGCGAGGTCGGCGGCGAGGGTCTTGGCCGTACGGTCGAAGAGCCCGGCGAACGCTTGCTGACTGCCGCGCGAGATCGCCTCCATGGCCGTCGATTCGAGGTGCTTCTCCGCCGTCGGATCAGCGTTGGGCGGAAGCTCGGCAGGTGTTATGGGGCCGGCCGCTTTGCGGGTGAAGATGCGCATGGGTGCTCCAGGGTGATGTCGAGCTGCCGCCGGGGTCTGGAGCGACCTACGTGGTGGGGTGATCAGCCGGCGTGTGCGATCTCGGCGATCAGTTCCGGAGTGTGACGTCTGTCGGTGGGGTCCGCTGCGGCGGCTGCCGCGATGTCGGCCGAGGCCTGGCTCACGCCGGGCGGGACGACCAGGAGATCGAACCGGTCTGCCCCGAAGTCACTGATCACGGTGATCAAACCGGATGGCTGGGACGTGTACCAGCCGAGCCGCACTGCCCGGCGGCCGGTGCCGGCCCGGTGGGGGTGCGGAAGGTCCCATTCGGTGGCGTTGAACAGGACGTGGGTGATCTCCCCACGCCGGCCGGCGAGGGCCTGGACGAGATCAGGGAGCTCGGCGAGCGCGTTCGTCGAGCGGGGCCACCAGGCTCCGTCGAGGACGGTGGTACGGCCGGGATGCGGATCCAGCCGCAGGCGTACGGCATCATCGGGTGCTCGTGCGGCCGGGACTCGGGTGCTCGTGTTCATGACAGTGCCTCTCCGTGGACGGCGTCCATCGCGCGGCGGGTGCGGCATGCGCTCGCCGTTGACGTCGAGATTCCGGCGTCTTTCCACCGTACGCGCGTCCGGCGGCGGCCGCGCGTACACTTGGAGGTGACCGATGGCTCCGTCATCGGTGCCGGCCTTCGCCGGTGCGCGGCAGGCCTGCCGGACGCCGCGCCTTCACCGGACTCGGTGGACCTCGTCCTCACCTGTCGTCTCCAGGTTGGGCCCGCGCCTGCGTCGGTCCTGGACGATGGGATCTCGTCATGGCCTTGTACATCCGTCACCCTGAATTCCTGTCCCCTGCCGAGCGCCTTCGGGCGCGGGAGCTGAGACAACTCGATCATTCTTCGTACGACGGCAGCTGGTGGCCCGAGTCGATCGATCTCGACAGTGAGCTGCCCGTTCTGCTGCCCATGCTCGATCACGTCCGTGGACCGGTGCGACGGCTGGTGCTGAGCGCCAGGGACTGGACAGCCGGGCCGGCCCGGATCGTCACGGATCTGCGTACGGTCGACGTCGACTACTCGCCCGGCCAGTCGCCGTGGACGATGACCGTCGTCTGCGCCGACGGGGGCACCTTCACGATGCGTGTGGTCCCGCCCGGCCCGGGTCCCGCAGGCTCGGACGGCTCGGCAGCAGGGCTGGACTCGGATGCCTGGGAGTCCGAGGGCGGCGGCCTCGGCCTGCCGCGCCTGCGAGCGGTCCGATGACCCCGGTTACAGCACCTCGGCGTACGACCGGTCGCCGGCGGCCCGATCGATCCGGAAGTCCTGCGAACCGTCGGCACCGCGTTCGCGTCTCAGGTGGTTCGGGTGGGCCGGGACCAGGCGACCGGCGATGACCGGGCGCATGATCGATCCCACCGTTTCGTGGCGCCGCCCGCGGCCGGGTCGCTTCCGGCGAGCACCATGACTGATCGGGCCACCGTGGTCCGGGGCCTCATCGCCGCGCAGCCCGGGCGCAACGGCGGAATCGTCGATCACCTGCGGTGTGTCTGCCAGGCAGCGGCGGGAGCATTGTCGGCCTCCGGAACAGGGATCAGCGTGCTCACCGACGACGGGACCCGCGGCGTATACGCCGCGTCCGACCCGCTCAGCGAGAAGGTGGAGGAACTCCAGTTCCTTCTCGGTGAAGGCCCGTGCCTCGATGCTTTCGACGGCCGCCGGCCGGTACTGATCACCGATCTCGCCGGCGAGGCGATGACCCGGTGGCCGGTGTACGGACCGGAGGCCCACAACCGTGGTGTCCGCGCCGTGTTCGCGTTTCCACTGCAGATCGGCGCGGCCCGGCTCGGTGTCCTCGACGTGTTCCGCGACCGCGCCGGCCGCCTCTCCGAACAGCACCTGGCCGACGCGCTCTGCTTCGCGGACGTCACAGTCGAGGCCCTGCTCGACCGGCAGAGAGATGACGCCGCCGCACCCGGCGAGCCGGCAGACGACAGCGTGACCGACGCGGTCGGGAACCGAGCAGAGTTGTTCCAAGCCCAAGGCATGGTCATGGTTCAGATCCGGGGCAGCATCACCGACGCCGCGGCCCGCATCCGGGCGTACGCCTACGCCGAGAACCGTAGCCTCGGCGAGGTATCCCGCGATATCGTCGCGGGCGACCTGTGCTTCGAAGCGGACCGCCCATGACCGTGCCACCGCACCGCCCAGCAGCCAGGAGGCAGGGATGACCACCGTTTCCGCGCAACGGCTAGTGCGTTGTCCATAAACGTTCACCGGGTCGGTGACACGCCGGGCGGCGTCCACCGGTAGTTGCTGGGCAGGGCTCACTCTCGACGACGTCGG
>NZ_JBFAMR010000115.1:0-16878 GCF_040656595.1 Actinoplanes sp. NPDC049802 | reverse complement strand
GGGTGGCTGGGCGGCAGGGTGCCGGGGTGGCTGGGCGGCAGGGTGCCGGGGTGGCTGGGCGGCAGGGTGCCGGGGTGGCTGGGCGGCGGGGTGCCCAGGGTGCCGGGGTGGCTGCGCGGCTGGGCGGCTGGGCGGCGGGGTGCCCAGGGTGCCGGGATGGCAGGGCGGCAGGGTGCCGGGATGGCAGGGCGGCAGGGTGCCGGGATGGCAGGGCGGCGGGGCGCCCAGGGCGCCGGGGTGGCTGGGTGGCAGGGCGGCTGGGTGGCAGGGTGCCGGGGCGCACCGTTGGTGCGCTGTGGGCGCCCGCCCGGCGGGCAGACGGGGCCGAGCGGTTCGGCACGCATGCAGGGCACTGTGCGGTCGCTCACGAGTGTCACAGCGGTGTTGGGGGCGCACCGTCGGTGCGCTGCGCGCGCCTGCCCGCCCGCCCGCCCGGCGCGCGGGCGGGCAGGCGGGCGGGAGCGGGGCGGCGATTTGGCCGGCAGGGCTTTGCGTGGTCGCGGCGGGACCGGGACCGGAGATCCGCGGTCGGGCCGGTGGCGGGCGGATCTTCTCACCGGGGCGTGCTGGACGGTGGTGGACACAATCTGGGCATGGCGAAACCCGAAGTCTTGTCGCGAGTGGATGCCGACCTCGAGCGTGGCGACATCCGTCTCGCCACCCAGCGGCTGGCCGGTCTTCTCGCGGCTGATCCCCAGGACCTTGAGCTGCGCTCCCGTCTCGCTGACGTCTACCGTGGGGCAGGCAACGCCGCCGAGGCGGGCCGTTGGGGGTTTCTGACCGAGGGCGCCGAGCCCCACGAGATCGAGGCGTTCGCCAGGAAACACCGGCTCGCCAGGGACCGGCTGCGCCTGCTCCTGTTGCGGGGCGAGAATCCGCGCGGGCTGGGACCGCTGGCCGAGCCACGCTACGCCGACCTCGCCGCGCTGGCCGCCGCCGAGGTCCGCCCAGGGGTTCTGCGCCCGGAGGCCGGTTTCCCGGCCGTCGAGCAGGCCGCTCCGGCGCCCGTGGTTCCCTCGTCGTCGCGGTCGGGCCGGCTCGATGCCGACGTCCTCAACGTGCTCATGCTCTTCGGGTTCGTGGCGGTGGCCATCGGCATCTTCATCTACGAGGTCATCGTCGCGATCTATCACGCAGTGACCCCGTGACCGGGGTGGTGGGCATTTTCGGCCATGATGCCGAGGCTGTCGTCGGGGTCTGGCACGTTGTGGGTGTGTGACCGGGGGTGATCAGTGTTTCCCGGCGATGATGCCGGGGGTGCCGTGGCGGTCTGGCAGGTTGTGGGTGTGTGACTGGGTGGTCAGTGTTTCTCGACGATGATGCCGAGGGCGCCGGCCAGCGTGTAGGAGAGGGCGAGCAGGTCGTCGGGGTGGATTATCGCGCCCTGCCAGCTGGTGATGCCGCCGATGCCGGACAGGTCGCAGCGCTGGAAGCGGGCGCCTCTCATGCCGGCGTTGCTGAACTGGGCGCCGGTCAGGTCGCAGTCGGTGAAGCGGGCGCCGCGCAGGTCGGCGTTGGTGAAGTCGGCGCCGGACAGATTGCAGGAGGCGAAGGCCACGGCGTCGAGGCGGGTGTTGCGCCAGTTGGTCAGGTCCAGCTTGCAGTCGGTGAAGGCGGCGTCGCGCAGGACGGCACCGTTGACGGCGAGGCCGGTCATCCGGCAGTCGCGGACGGCGAGGCGTTCGGCCGAGCCGTTCTCCAGGCGCAGGTTGGACCAGTCGGAGCGTTCCACCAGGCAGTCGGTGAGGCGGGTCCTCGGCAGGGTCGAGCCGGCCAGCCGGGTGGTGCGGAACCGGCACTGGATGAATTCGACCGACTGCGCGAACAGCCCGCTCAGGTCGGTGTCGTCGTAGACGAGGCGTTCGTACAGGCCTTCGGAGTCGAGGCCGGTATCGGCGGCCGCCGTTTCGGCGGGCGGGACCGGTGGGCGGGGCGGTGAGGTGCGGGACACGATACGAGAATCCCGTACCCACATAGGTAAAAGTTCTTCGGGTGCCCGGTCCGGGATCCCCGGGTCGTGATCAGGTCGGTCGTGTGCTGATGACAACCATGGCTCTGATCGGGACCTTGATGATGCCGGCGGCGGCGACCGGAGCAGCCACGGACGACCCGCCCGCCCGGCTGGCCGCGGGAAACGCCCACACCTGTGTGCTGGACGGCGGCGGCCGGGCCTTCTGCTGGGGCTACAACTATCAGGGCCAGCTGGGCCATAGCGGCACCGCGAACCGGGCGCGGCCGATCGCGGTGAGAACGCACGCCGGGGTGGTCCTCGCCCAGATCGCCGCGGGCGACGGGCACACGTGCGGGCTGGCGAAGAACGGCCGGGCCTACTGCTGGGGCGACGGCCGGCTCGGCCAGCTGGGCCACGGGGGAGTCGCGGACCAGCGGATTCCGGCGGCGGTGAAGGGGCCGGCGTTCACCCGGATCACCGCGGGCGACGACCACACGTGCGGGCTGGGCGGCGACGGCCGGGCCTACTGCTGGGGCAGCGGGGAGTACGGCCAGACGGGTACCGGAGATCTTGCGGGCCGGCCGGCGCCGGTGGCGGTGAAAGGGCCCGCGTTCACCCAGGTCAGCGCCGGTGGCGTGCACACGTGCGGGCTGGCCCGCGACGGTAGGGCCTACTGCTGGGGCAACGGCGTCTACGGGCAGCTCGGTGACGGCGGTGCGGCGAACCGGCCTGCGCCGGTGGCGGTACGGGGGCCGGTGTTCAGCGCGCTCGCGGCCGGGCGTTATCACACGTGCGGGCTGGGCCGTGACGGCACAGCCTACTGCTGGGGTGAGGGTACGTCCGGTGAGCTGGGTGACGGCGGGGCGATGACCCGCTCCCGGCCGGTGGCGGTGAGGTCGCCGGCCGGGGTGAGGTTCACGACGCTCGCCGCCGGCAGCGGCCACACGTGCGGGCTCGCCGGCGATCGCAGGACCTACTGCTGGGGTGAGGGCGGTTCCGGGGAGCTCGGCTACGGCGGCCGTGAGCGCCGATTGACGCCGGTGGCCGTCAAGGGGCCGGCGTTCTCCCAGCTGTCGGCCGGGGACAGCCACACGTGCGGGCTCGCCGGCCCCCGGGCCTACTGCTGGGGTGAGGGACAGTACGGCAAGCTGGGCGACGGCAACGTCGCCTACCGGACCGTGCCGGTAGCGGTGGCCCCCGCGAAAGGGTGACCGGGGTCATCAGCCCGGCCCCCGCGAAAGGGTGACCGGGGCCATCAACCCGGCGGCCGGGGAAGGTGACCGAGGTCATCAGCCCGGCGGCCGCGTCGCGGCCGTGCCCCGGCAGCGCCTCGCGGGGAACCGGCGGAACGGCCGTTGTCCGGCGGGGGCGGCCCCGTGCGTACGGATGAATGGTCTGTGGGTGACTCGTACCTCGTGGCGCCGCCCTGATGGGATAGGGGTCGGCAAGGTCGGGATAAATTTTTAGACTGCGGTGGCCGCGGCCGCCGGGCCCGACGACCCTGAGGAAGGACGCCTCGACGTGACCCTGACCCAGCACGCCCCCGCGCAGCACGTGTACCCGCAGGGGGAGCGCCCGCAGACCGCCGACCAGGCCGTGCTGATCGTGCACGGACGCGATCGGACCGGCATCGTGGCGGCGATCAGCGCGGTGCTCGGTCGGCACGGGGCGAACATCGTCTCGCTGGACCAGTATTCGGACAATCCGCACGGTGGGGCCTTCTTCCAGCGGACCGTCTTCGGGCGGGCCGACCTCAAGGCGGCGTTGCCGGCGATCGAGGAGGACCTGCGTAACGAGGTGGCGAACGGGTTCGAGCTGGAGTACACGCTGCGGGACCTCTCGGCGCCGAAACGGGTGGCGATCTTCGCTTCCAAGACCGATCACTGCCTGCTCGATCTGCTGTGGCGGCACCGGCGCGGCGAGTTGCCGATCAACATCGCGATGGTGATCTCGAACCACGCGCACTCGGCCGACGAGGTGCGTTCCTTCGGGATCCCGTTCTTTCACGTGCCGTCGCAGGGCGCGGACAAGTCGGCCGCCGAGGCGCAGCATCTGCAGTTGCTCACCGGCAACGTCGACTTCATCGTGCTGGCCCGTTACATGCAGATCCTGTCCGCCGGCTTCATCGAGCGGGTGGGCGTGCCGATCATCAACATCCACCACAGTTTCCTGCCGGCGTTCATCGGCGCCGACCCGTACGCGAAGGCCAGGCACCGTGGCGTCAAGCTGGTCGGTGCCACCGCGCACTACGTGACCGAGCATCTGGACGAGGGCCCGATCATCGAGCAGGACGTGGTCCGGGTGAACCACGCGCACACGGTCGCCGAGTTGCGCCGCCGGGGCGCCGACGTGGAGCGGGCGGTGCTGTCGCGGGCGGTGCTGTGGCACGCCGAGGACCGGGTCATCCGGCACGGCAACCAGACGATCGTCTTCCAGTAGCTCGCCCTACCGTCGCCACCAGGGCCGGCGTGGCGTGCGGGCGGCGCCGCGGACGGTGGCGTGCGGGTCGGTGACCGTGATCGGGGCGGGCAGCCCGGCCCCGCGCAGCGCCCAGTCCAGCCCGGCTTCCTCGCCGGCCAGCACCACGGCGCCGACGTCGGCCGGGCTGACCTCGGCGTCGGCCAGCACCTGCTTGATCACTTCGGGCATCCGGTCGAGGTGGGCGGCGATCGCGATGGCCAGGTCGTCGCGGGTCAGCACGACCGCCTGGTACGGCTCGGGCAGCAGCATGGGGGCCCGTGGCTGCACGGCCAGCAGGGCCCGGGTCTGCTCGACCTCGCGGGTGAACCGCCAGTCGTCGGGGTCGGCGTCGGCGCCGGCCCGGGCCGCGGCGATCCGCAGCAGGGCCTCGTCGACGGCCGGGGCACCGGGGGCGCGGACCGGGGCGGCGGACAGTTGCCGGTAGCCGTCGCCGCCGGCCAGCACGGCCAGTTCCGGCCAGGCCGTGCCGGTGACCGCGACTAGCACGATCCGGGTGCCGGCGAGGGCGGCGAGGGCGGCACCCGCGGTGGTCACCCGGGGTTGTGGAAGGCGTGCCGTGAACGCGGCCCGGGCCAGCCGTTGCAGGGCCGGCTCACTCCAGGCGTGCGCGGTGACCAGGGTGAGGGCGGTGACCCGGCGGGGGGCGTGCTCGGCGACGTGGGCCAGGACCGCGGCGACGGCGGTCACCGGATCGAAGCTCGGATCGGAGGTGCCGCCGTGGCGCAGCAGGGTCATCGGGTCGGGGCGGTAGCCGTCCGGGCGGAACGCGCCGGCGGTCAGGGCCGCAGTGCCGGCCCGGTAGGTGTCACCGTCGTGGAAGACACCGCTGGGGGAGCGACCGCGGCCGTCGAGGATCAGCGGCTGGACGGTGCCGGCGGACTCGAACACCGCGGTGATCCACCAGGCGCCGATGTCGACGACGAGGTGAAGATCTGTCGCGGCCATGCCGGGAAGTGTCGCAAATGGACTGACGTTTCACCGCGACGGTCCGGGTTTTCCCCAGATGATGAGAGATCATGCCGTTCGTTGTTAATTCGTAATAGTTTGTTCACTTATGAACTTCGTGAGGCGGCTCAGGATCTCCTCCATCACCGGGCGGGACGTCGCGAAGTTCAGCCGGGCGAAACCCTCACCACCCGGGCCGAACTGCGGGCCCGGGCTGAGCAGCACCCGGGCCTCGTCCCGGATCCGGGCGGCCGGATCCGGGCCCAGATCGCGCAGATCGAGCCAGGACAGGTAGGTGCCCTCCGGCTCGTGCAACCGTCCGGGCAGCGCGGCCATCAACATCCGCCTGTTCCGCTCCAGCAGCGCCAGGACCTCGGCCAGCCACGGGTCGCCGTGTTCCCAGGCGGCCAGCGTGCCCAGCAGGCCCAGCGAGCCGGGCTGGCCCAGCAGCAGCGGAGGCAGCATGTCCAGCGCCCGGCGGACCGTCGGCGCCGCCACGTCGGCGACCGCGCAGCGCAGCCCGGCCAGGTTGAACGCCTTGCTCGCCGAGGTGAGCGTGACCGTCCGGTCCGGCGCGAACGGGGCGAACGGCAGGAACCGGTGCGGCGCGTACGTCAGATCGGCGTGGATCTCGTCGGCGATCACGATCATGTGATGGCGTTCGGCCAGCTCGGCGATCGTCGTCAGCTCCGAACGGGTGAAGACCCGGCCCGTCGGGTTCTGCGGGTTGACCAGGATCAGTATCCGGCAGCGGTGGTGACGCAGGTCCACGTCCATCCGGTCGGCGTCGAACGTGCGGCCGTCCACCATCGGGATCGGCAGCAGGCGGCGGCCCATCCGCTCGATCGTCTCCAGGAACGGCGGATAGCTCGGTGTGTGGACGGCCACCGTGTCACCGGCCTCGGTCGCCACGTACAGGATCGCCTGCAACGCCTGGATGACCTCGGTGAACAGCCGGACACCGGCCGGGTCGGGAGTGTGGCCGTAGAGCCGGGCGGTCCGGGCGACATACGCCCCCACCAGGGGATTGTCCCGCGGATCGGCTTCCCACGCCGGATAGCCCAGATCGGTCCGCGCCGCCTCGACGATCACGTCGCGGACCGGATCGGGGATCGGGAAGTCCATGTCGGCGATCCACGCCGGGATCGCGCCGTCTGCCTGCGCCCATTTGATCCCCGGCCGGGCTGAAAGGGTAGGGATGTCGATGTCGTCCAGCATGCGACCAGGCTAGCCCGCTCTCCGCCGCCGTGCGTCGAACCACAGCCCGAGACCGGTGGCCACCGCGCCCACCGCCTCCCACACCGCCACCCCGAGGAAGCCGCCCGGCGCCACCCCGGTCGCCACCAGGCTGCTGAACACCGTGAACGTGAGCAGCCGGAACGGCACCGTGAACCGGAAGAACGGCCGCCACTCGGTCGCCGTCGCCACCAGGTAGTACACGCCCATGTTCAACGAGGCCATCGACGAGGCCGTCGCGAAGGTGCGGCCCGCCCCGTCCAGGCTGTCGTAACCGACGCTCGCCGCCACCGTCGCCGGTGAGGCGATCCCGACGACCCCGAACACCGCGGCCATCGCGCCGAAGACGGCGATCGTCCACCCCGCGATCGAGCGCGGTACCAAGATCCGAAACATATCGAGGACTGTAAGGCGCGCCGCGGGATGGAAAGAATTCACCCCTCGTCACCGGCAGGCCGGCTCGTACGGCAGGGACGGCACGTGGGCCGGCCACTCGCCCGCGCCGAGACCGGTGGCCCGGGCGCACGCCGCCGCCAGCGGGTCGGCGAGCACCGCCCGCAGCGCGGTCAGGTCGAAGATCTGGATGCCGTTCAGGTCGGCGGTGACCAGAAGCGGCTGGGACGGGCTGAGCGCCGACCCGGTGTGCATGCCGGGCAGCACCGCCACCGGCAGCGGATCCGCGTCGCCGGACAGCGCCCACAGTTCGGTGCCGCTGCCGCTGGTGAGGGCCAGCAACGTACGGTCCACGCTCAGCGACAGGGTGGTGACCATGGTTCCGGGCGTCCGCTCCCGTGGGGCGGACCGCATCACCGGCACCCCGTTGCGCGACGACCAGGTCAGCACGTCCCGGTGCACCCCCACGACCAGCCCGTCGCGTGACGTCACCTGAAGGAACCCGCCCTGCCCGGCGAGCGACGTCATGGCCCGGGGACTGGTCGGGTCGGTCAGGTCCCACGTGGTCAGCGCCGACTCGGTGCCGCCGTTGTCGTCCGCGACGACCAGAGCCCCGGTACGCGTGTCGAACGCCGCGACCGCGTTCCGGGACGCCGGAACGGCCCCGAGGATCTCCGGCGCCGGCGTCACCCGGTAGATCAGCACCCGCGATCCCGGGTCCAGCACGGCGGCCAGCCCGCGCTCCGGATCGAGGTCGAGCACCGGCCGCACCCCGTCCAGCAGCACCCGCGGCTCGGCCCCGGACAGGTCGATCACCGCGCCTCCGGTCAGGACCAGCGTCTCGGCCCGCCCGAGCCGCAGCCGGGACGCCCCGCGCACGGCCAGCGGCGGCCGCGCCTGAACCGGGCGGGCCGGATCCCGTACGTCGAGGAACGCGGTCCGGGCCGCCGTCGACACCGCCACCACCCCGCCCGCCGACACGGTCACCTGCCGGAACCGGTCCACCTCGCCGGGCAGCGCGGCCAGCCGGGGCGGCGTCAGCGGATCGAGCCGCCACAGCGCCGCCGACGTCCGCGCACCCTCCCAGCCGGCGGTGAGCACCCGGCTCCCGTCCGGCGCGAAGTCGATCGACGACGCCCAGCCGCCGTCGCGGCGCAGGTTCCGGATCGGCACCGCCTGATCGGGTACGGCAACACTCCACAGCGCTATCGCGCGTTCGCCGCCGCCGACCGCGAGGACCGTGCCGGTACGGTCGAAGGCCACCGCTGTGGGCGGCTCCTGCTCCGCACCGAGCGCGCCCCGGTAGCGTGGTCTCGCCGGATCGCTCACGTCGTAGAACCGGATCCCGTCGCTGACCGTCGCCGCGGCGAGCGTCCTGCCGTCCGGGCTGAACGCCAGGTGCAGCACCGCGTTCGCGTCCTCGAGCACCGCCACCTGCCGGGCCGGCCGGTCCGGCGGCGTCGACCACACGGTCAGCGACTCCCCGGACGCGACCGCCGCGAGCACCGTCCCGTCCGGGCTGAGCCGTGCCCCGCCCCGGGTGACGGCGCCCGCGTCCATCCGCCACACCGCCCGCGGCCGTGCCGGCTCCCGCACATCCCACAGCTCGATTTGATCGGAAGCGGTCAGCAGCCGTCCACCGTCGCCACTGAACTGCACACTGTCCCAGGCCCTGCCCGGGATCTCGGACAGCTCCCGGCCCCCGGCCACGTCCCAGATCCGCAGCCGAGCCCCGGCCGTGGCGAGCAGCCCGCCGTCCGGGCTGAACGACAGATCGGTGGTCTCCGCGTCCTCCACCGGCAGCGACGCCGCCCGGGTGAACCGGTGATCGGCGACCGTCCACAGATCCACCCGGTCCGCGCCGCCGGTCGCCACCATCGCCCCGTCCGGCCGGTACTCCACCGTGTGGACCGCCGGCCCGGCGCCCAGCTCTCCGTCGTACCCGGTGGCGAGGGCGGCGGTCACCGCCGCCCGCCCGCGCGGCGACGGGCTGATCGCCTCGGCGCTGACCGCCAGCCGCACGGCCAGCCCCGGATCGGTGTCCAGTACCTCGGCCGACCGGTTCAGCAGGTCCCGCTGCGCCAGCGCCCGGTCCTGCCGTTGCGCCCGGTCGTGGGAGCGGGCCAGCGCCACGCCGGACCCGGCCACCAGCACGGCGGCCAGCCCGGCCGCCACCGACCAGGCGATCCACCGCCGGGCCGGGCGGCCGGCGGCCTGCGCGGCCAGCGCCACCTTCCGCAGCTCCGGCGTCATGTCCGGGCCCGGCCGCCCGGCCGTCAGCAGCGCGTCGAGCAGCTGGGGCGCGGCCGGCCGCCGCTCCGGGTCCTTGGCGAGCGCCGACTCGACCAGGTGCCGCAACGGACCGGTCAGTCCGTCGAGGTCCGGCGGCTGGGTGAGGATCCGCCCGACGGTGGCCAGCGGCGACTCCGCGTGGAACGGGGTTCGCCCGGTCGCCGCGTAGCCGACCAGCACCCCCCACGCCCACACGTCGGCCGCCGGACCGACCCGTCCGCGTGCCGCGGTGTCCAGACACTCCGGCGCCAGATAGCCGATCGTCCCGACCACCTGATCAGGACCGGTCAGGTCGGCGCTCAGATCGGCGCCCCGCGCGATCCCGAAGTCGATCACTTTGGGCAGGCCGACGGCGAGCAGCACGTTCGCCGGTTTCAGATCCCGGTGCACCACTCCGGCGCCGTGGATGGCGACCAGGGCGGTGGCCACGCCGACCGCCACCGCGTACAGGTCGGAGGGGTTGAGGGCGCCGCGTTCCCGGACCACCTCGGCCAGGCTCGGCCCGTCCACGAACTCGACCACCAGATAGGGCGGATCGTGTTCCAGATCGGAGTGGAGCACCGCGGCCGTGCAGAACGGCGGCACCTGCCGGGCCCGTTTCACCTCGCTGCGGAACCGGGCCAGAAACCTCGGATCCGCCGACACCTCGGGCCGCACCACCTTGACGGCCACCTGCCGCCCGTCCGGATCCCGTCCCAGGTAGACCGTCCCCATGCCACCCGACCCGAGCCGCCCCAGCAGCACGACGTCGCCGAGCCGGACCGGATCACCGGCCACCAGCGGGGTCAGCGGCACGCGTCAGCCCTCATACCGGAAGTCTCGGCAGCCCGTGCCCCGCCGTCAACGCCGTTGTCTGGAACGATTCCAAAGCCGATCTCCGCGTGCCGCTTCCGGCTCTCCTTTCCGGTACGCGTGCCGCCGCCCCCTTCGAACGGGGACCGTTCCGTCTCGACGGCGCGATCTCCCTGCCACTCCAGCCGGTGCCGCGCCCGCCGGGCTGAGATCGACGGCCGGGCTCACCACGCGGTCAGGAGCTCCACCAGCGGTCGGTGCCGCACGCGACCTCGAAGTGCCACCAGCCGTTCGACCGGCCGTCGGCGAGAACCCGCTTGATCTCGCCGAAGTCGGCGTCGGCCGGCACGTCGAACGCCACCAGCGGCAGCTCCGCGCTGAACACCTCACCGCCCAGGTCGAAGCGGGTGAACACGGCGTGCACGGCCGCCGGGTCCGGGCCCAGCGCCCCGGACGGCAGCGGCAGCACCCGGACGACGCAGTGGCCGGAGGACTCGACCCGGCCGGCCGCCCAGTGCACGCCGTCGGCGTCCGTCTCGAACCGGATCACGTCGCCCTGAGCCACGCCGTCCTGGAGGAACGCCACGTTGTCCAGCCGGGCGGTGTCCTCGGTGAGCCGGGTCGCCCACAAACCCTCGGTGTCGTACGGCAGCCAGTCCGCCCTCGGCACGAACCGGAACCAGATCTTGATCGCTTCCCCCACCGGCGGTCCCTGCATGCCGCCGATGATCCTCGATCTCGCCCGCCCGCCGCCTCCCGCACACCGGATGAGATCCGGAACCTCGTCAGTGGCCGGCGCCGATGCGGGCATGCTGGTGCGATGGCGAGCCCGCGCGGGCGATCGGGATCGGGCCGCCTTCGCCACTCGCCCGGCCGTCCGAGCGGGATCACGCCCGGCGGGACAGGGCCGCGATGCCGGTCAGCAGCGCCAGCAGGACCGCCGCGAACCACGTCATCACGGTGACGATCCCGGTCACCTGGGAGGCGGCGCCGATGGCCAGCGCCGACACCGCCAGGGCCGCGTAGGCGATCAGGAACATGCCGGCCAGGGCGGCGCCGCGTTCGGCCGGGCCCGCCGCCGCCGCGACCGTGCCCAGCGACGCCTTGAACAGCACGCCCGAGCCGATGCCGGCGAGCGTCGCACCGGCCAGGAACAGCGGCAGGCCGGCCAGGTGCATGCCGGTGACCAGGACGACCACGCCGACGGCCTGAGCGGACAGGCCGAACACCGTCCTCGTGCGGGCCGTCCACGCCGTCGTCAGCGTCTGGGCGGCCGCCGAGCCGCCGAACACCGTGAACACGATCAGCCCGGCCAGCGCCCGCGACGGGTGGTGCAGTGTCCCGGCCACGAAGCCGGGCGCCACCGAGGTGAAGAATCCGAACACCGAGAACGCCGCGAACGTCCCGGCCGCCGCCGCCAGGTAGGCGGGCCCGCGGCCGGTGCTGACCCGCTGCGGCCGGTACCGGTAGCCGCCGGTGGTCCGCACCGTCTCCGGGGCCAGTGCCACCGCCACGATCGCGACGATCAGCAACACCACGAAGACGAGGTACGGGGTACGCAGCGGCCCCGTCACGAACTGGGCCAGGAACCCGGCCACCAGCGTGCCGAGCCCCAGGCCACCGATGTTCGCGGCGGTCGACACCACCTCGAAGCGGGTGCCGGATCCGCCCGGCCGGTCGGCGGTGTGCAGTTCGTGCAGGTGCGCCGTGGCGGTGGCGGTGATCACGCCGACGCCCAGACCGGTCAGGAACCGGGCCGCGAGCAGCAGCGGCAGCGACGTCCCGGCGAGGAACAGCAGCGCCGCCACCAGTTCCAGGGCCAGCGCGGGCAGCAGCACCCGGCGCCGGCCCAGCCGGTCCGACAGGTGGCCGGCCAGCACCAGGCTGACCACCACACCCACCGCGTACGCCGCGAACACGACCGTGACCAGCAGGGTGGACAGCCCGTACAGGGGGAACAGGGGCGCCGGGACGGTGGAGAACGCCATCGCGACGGCGAACGCGCCCGCCACCGCCCAGAATCCCGTCCCGTGCTGTGCCGTGCGTTCGATTCGCGGGATCCGGACCGCTTCCATCAGTGCCATGCGCCGACTGTCCGTCGCGCGATCATCACCGGCAACGAAAGTTCGTGCTCACACCGATCGCGATCGTTGATGATAGGTGGATGGAACTGCGCCAGCTCGAATACTTCGTCGCCGTCGCCGAGGAACAGCACTTCACCCGGGCCGCGGCCCGCCTGCACGTGGTCCAGTCGGCGGTGTCGGCCGCGATCAAGACGCTGGAACGCGAACTGGGCGTCCCGCTGCTGGACCGCAACGCCAAGAGCGTCCGCCTCACCGACGCCGGGGCCGCCCTGCTGCCGCGTGCCCGGATCGCCCTGGACGCGGCCCGCGACGCCCGCGACGCGGTGGCCGAGGTGCGCGGCGGGCTGCGCGGCACCCTGCGGATCGGCACCCTCGCGTCGATCCGGATCGTGGACCTGCCGGCCCTGCTCGGCGAGTACCACCGCCGCCACCCGGGGGTGCTGCTGCAGACCGCGGTGTCGCCGGGCGGATCCCGCGGCCTGATCGAGTTGCTGCAGGAGCACCGGCTCGACCTGGGGTTCGTGTCGGTGCCCGGCCCGCGCCCGGCCGGCCTGCACCTGACCGAGCTGACCAGCGCCGTCATGGACCTCGCCGTCCCGGCGGGGCATCCGCTCGACGGCCGGGCCGAAGTGGCCGTCGAGGAACTCGGGGGCCTCGGCTTCATCGACCTGCCCGTCGGCTACGGCAACCGGGACGTCGCCGACCGGGCGTTCGCCGAGGCGAGCGTCCGCCGGCACGTCACGATCGAGATCACCGACATCGGTACGAGCGCGGACTACGTACGAAACGGTCTCGGGGTCGCTCTTCTGCCGCGTTTCCTGTTGCGGGACGTGACCGGCATCGCGGTGATGCCGGTCACCGGCGCCGATCTGCGGTGGCCGTTGTCGCTGGCCGTTCCCGCCGCCCGCGCGCCCAGCGCGGCCGCGCGTGCCCTGATCGCGCTGACCGGCGAGTTCCTGCCGGAGGGCCGTGCCGATCGATAGAGTGTGCGCCCATGTGGTCAGTCCGGAACGTGGTCCTCGGCGTGGCGCTCGTCGCGACCCTCGGTGGCGGTGGCCTTATCGTGGCGCGGATGAACAGTGGGGGAGCGCCGGCGACGTCGCTGACCGGGGCAGGCGCCGCCCTCGCCGCGGTGGCGCCGTCGGTGCCGCCGAGCCCGGCCGGGCCGAGCGCCGCCGAACTGGCGGCCGCCGACCGGGCGAAACGGGTCAAGCAGCTGGACGCGGCGCTGAAGAAGCTGGCCGGCAGCACCCCCGACTTCGCGGTGGCGGTGCTGGACCGCAGGACCGGCCAGTCCTACCACTACCGTGGCAAGGTCAAGTTCGACACGGCCAGCATCGTCAAGGTCCAGGTCCTCACCTGCATGCTGCTCAAGGCGCAGGACGCCGGCCGCAAACCCACGTCGGCGGAGATGTCGCTGGCCAAGCCGATGATCCGGCTCAGTGACAACAACGCCACCACGGCCCTCTACAAACGGCTCGGCGGGCGGACCGCGGTCGGCAAGTGCAACAAACGACTGGGCCTGACCAGCACCGTCCTGAACAGCAGGTGGGGACTGACCCGCACCACGGCTGCCGACCAGGTGCGGCTGCTGTCCGAGCTCGTCGACACCTCGGGCCCGCTCAGCGCGAGTTCCCGCAAGACCGCGTTCACCCTGATGAACACGGTCGACAAGGCGCAGGACTGGGGTGTTCCGGCGGTCGCCCGCAAGGGCGAGATCTTCACGGTCAAGAACGGCTGGGACACCCGTTCCGCCGACGGCGGCCTGTGGGCGATCAACACGATCGGCCGGATCACCGCGAAGAACGGCGCCGTGGACGTGTCGGTCGCCGTCCTGTCGCACAACAACAAGTCGATGAACGCGGGTGTCGCCCTCGTGGAGAAGGTCGCCGAACTGACCCGCACCCACCTCAAGTACTGAGAGCACCGGCACCGCGCCGGTTCCCGGCCGCCGGGATGCCGCACCGTGTGGAGTCCGGTGCGGGCGTGCCGATGGTGGCCGTGCCGGGGTGGACGGCCACCATCGGCGCTCTTCGAGGCGCTGGGGCGCGACCGGGTCAGCTCTTGATCTGGCGGCGGCCGGTGTCACCCCGGCCGATCGCGATCCGGCGCGGCTTCGCCCGGTCCGACACCGGCAGGCGCAGCGTCAGCACCCCGTTGTCGTAGGTGGCTTCCAGCTTGCCGGCGTCCAGCGTGTCGCCGAGGAACAGCTGGCGGCTGAACACACCCATCGGCCGTTCGCTGATCACCGCCTCGACGCCGTCGCGGGCCTGGCGACGGCGCTCGGCGCGGACCTGGAGCACGTTGCGCTCGACGGTCACGTCGATCGAGTCGGGGTCGACGCCGGGCAGGTCGAAGTAGACGTAGAAGTCGTCGCCGTCGCGCTCGGCGTCGACGTGCATGACCGCCGGGCGGCTGGTCGTGCCGGCGAGTTGTTCGAAGAGCCGGTCGATGTCGCGGAACGGCTCGGTACGCATCAGCATGGTCATCTCCTCCTCGCGACTTGAGTGCCTACGACTCAACTTTTACCACGGATACGACACTCGTGTGGCGCTGTCAAGTCGGCGGGAGCGGACCCGAATCCTCCGACCGTAAGGGGCCCCCACTACCAGGAGGCCGCGCGGCAGCTCAGCCCGGCGCGGGCGGCACGGGCCGGAGTCACGCCCCGGTCGCCTGGCGCGGCGCGACGGGGTCGGTGCGGTTGAGGGCGGCCGGCCCCGTACCGATGAAGAAGTTCTTGTCGAGATGAATCAGCGGTTTGTCCGGGGTGCCGAGGATGACGTCGACGACCTCGGCTATGACCAGGGTGGAAGCTCCGACCGGAATGCGGTGCAGCGCGGTGGCGCGAAGGGCGGCGATCGCGCCGGACAGGTGCGGCTCGCCGGTCGGGAGGGTGACCCAGCCGTGTTCCGGGGCGAAACGCGCGGTTTCGGAGGAGGCGAAGTCGCGCGCCAGGGCGGCGTGGCCCGGGCCCAGCAGGTTGATCACGAAAGTGGGCGCGCCGAGCAGGGCGCGGCCGCGGCGGGAGCCCATCACCGAGAAGGACAGCGCGGGCGGATCGGTGGAGACGGACGCCACGCTGGAGGCGGTGAGACCGACCGGTCCGGCGGCCGTGATCACCGCCACCCCGGCGGCGTGGCGGCGGAAGGCAGCGCGGAGGAGCTCGCTGACCTGGGGCTCCGGGGGATGAACGGTGACGCTGGACACCGGGCAACCCTAGAACCTCAAGCCGGGTTGAGGTCAACCGGCGTGTTACGGTCCGACGCGGGAGGACGGCAAAGATGCAGACGCGTACGGATCTCGTTGAGGATCTCATGGGGCGGTTCCCCCACGTGCCGCGCGAGGCGGTGATCAAGGAAGACCTGTTGCGGGGCGGGCTGGCGTTCGACGACTCGGCGCTCACCGACAACGAGAACGGTGACGTGAAGCCGAAGTCGTACTTCATCTTCTCGTTCGACCACCGCACGCTGCCGGAGCTCGGCGAGGCGGCGCTGCGCCGCCCGCCGGAGGAGATCGTGCTCACCGGTGGGCCCTATGACCTGCGCCGCACCGTGGTGTCGGTGCGGATCAACCCGGCCTCGCCGTACCGGGTGAAGCCGGGCGACGACGGGCGGCTGAAGCTGTTCCTGGACGGGCGGGAGATCGCCGACGTCGGCCTGCCGCCGATGCCGGACTACTACCGGCACACGCTCACCAACGGCAAGCAGGTGATGGAGGTCGCCCCCACCATCCAGTGGGGTTACCTGGTCTATCTGACCGTCTTCCGGGTCTGTCAGTACTTCGGCGCGAAAGAGGAGTGCCAGTACTGCGACATCAACCACAACTGGCGCCAGCACAAGGCGGCCGGGCGGCCCTACACCGGGGTCAAACCGGTCGACGAGGTCCTCGAAGCGCTCGCGATCATCGACAAGTACGACACCGCGAAGACGTCGCACGCCTACACGCTGACCGGCGGCAGCGTCACCAGCAAGGTCGACGGGCTGGCCGAGGCCGACTTCTACGGCCGCTACGCGCAGGCGATCGAGGAGCGGTTCCCGGGCCGGTGGATCGGCAAGGTCGTCGCCCAGGCGCTGCCCAAGGAGGACGTGCAGCGGTTCTACGACTACGGCATCCGGATCTACCACCCGAACTACGAGGTGTGGGACAAATACCTCTTCGAGCGCTACTGCCCCGGTAAGGAGCGGTATGTCGGCCGGGAGGAGTGGCATCGCCGCATCCTCACCTCCGCCGAGGTCTTCGGGCCGCGCAACGTGATCCCCAACTTCGTGGCCGGCATCGAGATGGCCGCCCCGTTCGGCTTCACCACCGTCGACGAGGCGATCGCGTCGACCACCGAGGGCCTGCAATATTTCATGTCCCGGGGCATCACGCCGCGGTTCACCACCTGGTGCCCGGAGCCGACCACCCCACTGGGCAAGATGAACCCGGAAGGCGCCCCGCTGGAGTACCACATCCGGCTTCTCGAGGCGTACCGGGCGACCATGGAGGCCAACGGCCTGACCAGCCCGCCCGGCTACGGCCCGCCCGGCGCCGGCAACGCGGTGTTCTCGGTCAGCTCGTTCATGGACACGCTGCCCGCCGAGTGACCTCCGGGCCTCCGCCGGCCGGCGGCGCAGGGCTACACCACGCTGTGGTCGGACGGTTTCTTCTCCCGCAACGACAGCAGCGCCGACGACGTCGCGGCCCGCGCCGTCCAGGCCGCCC
>NZ_JBFAMR010000114.1:0-17039 GCF_040656595.1 Actinoplanes sp. NPDC049802 | reverse complement strand
CCCTCGCCGGACCGGCGACATCGTCGCCGCCGCGCTACACCTGACCCACTACGAATACAAATACCTATCCGGATCTTGTTGAGATCAGGTCATTAGGACGACATAGTTGGCGGCGACGACGTTATCGGAACGAACCGCCTCATTCGATCTATAGGCATCCCCGACTTTGACGAGCGCTTCTCGCAGTGATTGCCCTTCAGCGAGGTCATTCAAGGCGTCATCCGCCTCACCTAAGCAAGCTTTCAGCTCTGCAACGACCTCCGCGACCCGCTGCGATTCTTGATAACGCTTTGCCTGTTCGTCCTGCAGGAATCTGACAACGATGAGCGCAATAGATATTCCGAAACACGCGCCTGCCGTACCAGAAACGAGGTTAGTCAAGAAAGGCTTGTCCGACCAGTATCCGTAAAAGTCTCCCGCGATTCCTCCCGCAGAGATCGTAACGCCCACCATAATGAGTATTCGCGATGATCTGCGGATCGCCGGCGAAGCTTCACGCCATGCGGACGCCAAGGAACCTCCGCCAAGATCGACTTGGCCTGCCGGCTCGCCGGATCGACGGGCAACATAGGCGCCGCGCACAACGCGTTGCTCCGCACCGGACTTATGGTCAGTCATCCTGCCACCTGATAGTGCCGCTCAACTCACCCCCCAATCAAAGCATCGATGGAATCGTGGATGAAGACCGCTCCGGACGTCGGCTCTTCGAAGTCGAGCGGAGTGCACTGATCGATCAGGCTCGGAACTGGGCACTCGTAGCTCTTCGGTGATCATCTGAGTGTCGAGTTTCAGGCCGCCGGGCGCCCGGCCACCGTCACCGACGTCCGCGGCAACGTGGTCACGACCGGGTACGTCGCGCAGCCGGGCGGGCCGGTGACCGCCATGACGACCACCGGCCCGATGCCGGGCTGGACCTCGCGGCAGGAGTTCAGCCCCTATCGGGGACTGCCGGTCAAGACCGTCGACGTGAACGGCCGGGTCACCGCCGAGGTCGCCTACGATCCACTGGACCGGACCGCCGAGGTGTGGCGGCTCGGCTGGCGCCGGGCCGGTTACGAGGACCGGCCGAACGACGAGTGCTCGTACCACTTCGCCCCGGACAGCGAACAGGTCGACCCAGGCGCTGCCGCACATCCCACCCGGCGGCCAGAGGGCTGCCTGCCCCTATTTCCGGTGCATGGGCCGGAATAGGGGGTCACACGCCGGCCGGCTTCTGACACCATCGGCGCAATGCCGGAATCCTTGCTCGCGGTCAGCGATCTGCATGTGTCGTATCCGGAGAATCGGGAGATCGCCGATCGTCTCGCGCCGCGGTCCGACGGCGACTGGCTGATCGTCGCCGGCGACGTCGGTGAGATCTTCGCCGACATCGAGCGCACCCTTCGGCTGTTCAAGGGCCGATTCCGGGAGGTGCTCTGGTCACCCGGCAACCATGAGCTGTGGACGCACTCCCGCGACCCGGTCCGGCTGCGCGGTGAGCATCGGTACCGGGCGCTCGTCGACATGTGCCGGGAGCTGGGCGTCCACACACCGGAGGACGAATACCCCGTGTTCGCGAGCGTGGACGGGCCGGTCACCGTGGCGCCGTTGTTCCTGCTCTACGACTACACGTTCCGGGCGCCCGGAACCCGCACCAAGGAGGAGTCGCTGCGCCGGGCGTACGAGACCGGAGTGGTGTGCGCCGACGAGCAGTTGCTGCATCCCGACCCGTACCCGGACCGGGAGTCCTGGTGCCGGGCCCGGGTCGCCGCCACCGAGCGGCGGCTCGACGCCCTCGGGCCGGACGTACGCACCATCCTGATCAACCACTGGCCGCTGCTGCGCGCACCCACCGAGCCGCTGTGGTACCCGGAGTTCGCCCAGTGGTGCGGCACCGAACTGACCGCTGACTGGCACACGCGTTTCCGGGCCGCCGCCGCGGTCTACGGTCACCTGCACATCCGCCGCACCACCCACCACGACGGGGTCCGGTTCGAGGAGGTGTCGCTCGGCTATCCGCGGGAGTGGCGGCGGCGGGGCCCGGCACCGGACCCGCTGCGCCTGATCCTGCGGGGCCGGCCGTGATCGAGGTGCTGCTGCCGGCGCCGGTGAGGTCCGCGGAGGCGTTCGCCGACACCGCCGGCGAGCCCTGCTTCCCCGGCGAGGAACACCTGGTCGCCCGGGCCGTGGCGATCCGCCGCCAGGAGTTCGTCACCGCCCGCCGCTGCGCCCGGGAGGCGCTGCGACAGCTCGGATTCCCGCCCGCGCCGATCCTGCCGGGGCCACGCCGGGAGCCGCGGTGGCCGGCCGGTGTGGCGGGCAGCATCACGCACTGCCGCGGCTACCGCGCCGCTGCGGTGGCGCGCACCGCGGACGCCGCCGGACTGGGCATCGACGCCGAACCACACGGCCCGCTGCCGGTCGGGGTGGCCGAGTCGGTCACCACCGCGGGTGAGATGGAGATGCTGCGCGCACTGCGGTTCGCCGATCCGGCAACGCACTGGGACCGGCTGCTGTTCAGCGCCAAGGAGTCGATCTACAAGGCCTGGTTCCCGCTGACCGGGCGGGAGCTGGAGTTCGAGGACGCGCGGCTGACGATCGACCCGGCCGCCGCGACGTTCACCGGCCGCATCACGGTGGACGATGCCGATCCGGCGCTGAAGGTGATGACCGGGCGCTATCTGATCGGCGGTGGGCTCGTGGTGACCGCGGTCCTGGTGCCGGTTTGACAGGGGTTCTGGGCCGGGAGCGGACTTCGGCCCGGCGCCGACCCGCCGCGGTGGTGCTGCGCAGTCGCGAGGCGCTGCGGGCCGGCCGGGCAGACCCTGGGTTCGTAACCCCGGGCATCGACGATTGTCATGTCGCCGGCACTCAGCGATTACGGGCACGTGATACAAATGTCACCTCGTCGAGCCCAACGGGGGCAAGCTTGATCAAGGTCTTGTTAGCCGAAGACATCTACATGGTCCGGGACGCACTGGTCGCTCTACTCAACCTGGAACCCGACATCGAAGTCGTCGCATCGGTCTCCGCCGGTACCGAGATCCTCCCCGCCGCACGGAGATTTCAGCCCGACGTCGCTGTCATCGACATCCATCTGCCCGGCAAGGACGGCCTGTCGGCGATCGCGGAGATCCAGGAGCATCTGCCGCACATCAACACTCTGGTCCTCACCGCGCTCGGCCGGCCGGCCACGCTGCGCCGGGCACTGTCCGCGAAAGCCACCGGCATTCTGCTCAAGGACGCCCCGATCCAGGAACTGATCGAAGCCATCCACAGCGTGGCCGCCGGCCGCCGGGTGGTCAACAGCCAACTGGCGATGTCGGCGTGGGACAGCGCCGAGTGCCCGCTGACGAGCCGGGAGACCGAGGTTCTCCGCCTGACCGCCGAAGGCCTTCAGGCGGAGGAGATCGCGGCGCAGATGTTCCTGTCAGTCGGAACGGTCCGGAACTATCTGACGACGATCGTCAGCAAGCTCTCCGCCCGTAACCGAGTCGACGCCATCCGGGTCGCCCGCGAAGCGGGCTGGCTCTGATTCGGTGGCCGGTCCGCCGTCAGCCCGCAACGGCACTTCGGCAAGCAGCCGGAAGTGACCGGGAGGCCGGTCGACCGTGACCGCGCCACCGAGTTCGGCGGCGCGCGCCGACAGGTTACGCAGCCCGTCCCGGCCGGGACCGCGCCGCGGTTCCCGGGGCGCCGCCGCCGGTCGGTCGTTGACGATCTCGATCCAGACGCGGTCGCACGTCTGACCGATGGTGATCCGGCACCTCGTGGCCTTGCTGTGCCGCATCAGGTTCGTCACGCCCTCCCGCAGCACGGTGGCCAGCACGGTGCTGATCTTCACCGGCATGTCCACGGGCCCGCAGTCCAGGTCCACCCGGATACCGGCCGCGGAGAGCACCGACACGACCGACCGGCACTCCTCCTCCAGTGACAGCTCGCGGTAGCCGCTGGCCACCATCCGCGCGTCGGAGTAGGCCGCCCGGGAGATCTCCAGGGCGTCGCGGAGGTGATCACGGGCCAGGTCCGGCGACGTCTCCATGATCCGGTGCACGAGTTCGATCTTGTGGGAGATCGCGGAGAGGCTGTATCCGAGCAGGTCGTGCAGGTCCCGGGCGAACCGCAGCCGCTCCTGCATCGCCGCCGCCCGGGCGATCCGGGCCCGGCTCTCGCGTGTCTCCCGGACCAGCGTGACGAGATGCGACAGCCCGAACACGAACGCTCCGATGGCGATCGTCGAGACGGCCGTGTAGATCACGTCGATCGGTCGCCCGGTGAGCGTCCACTGCGCGATCGCCGTCGAGGCGACGATCGACGTGATCGCCGTCCACGCCGGCCTCGCCGGCAGGGCGAGCAGCACGCCGCCGGCGAGGAACCCCGGCACACTGACCCAGGGCTGGCCGAAAAGGAACAACGGCAGGTACGCCAGGACGGCCTGCGCGGCGAGGACGAGGTAGCCACGGAATGTCGTCACGGTCCCGTCGCCCCGGAAGAACCACACCAGCTGCGGGGCCACGAGCGCGAGCACGCACCCGAACCACACCGCGCCGGCACCCGGCCCACCGGGCATCGACAGGATGTGTGCCGTGCCGATCAGACCACCCGCGAACGCCCCCGCGACGACACCGGTGGTCAGCCACGGGCCGGGTAACCGGACCCGTCGGCCGGACGATGTTTCCACAGCCGGGTGATCGGGCCCGTCACGGCTGTCGGAATCACCGAGAACCTCGCTCGAGTCTGCGCCGATGCCCCCCGAAGTCCACATAGGACAGAATTCCTCGTTGCCGTCAATCGCGCATACCGCCATGGCACATCCCCCGTTGGTGGGCCAGCGGGCCGCAACCGGCCCTCGTGGCCCGGCTCGCCGCACGTAACGACATCCACCGTACAGTGAGGGGAGTCGATCCGGACGCCCCTCACTGGCGCGATGGGGTCAGGCGGGGCCGTGATCGCTCAGGCCGCCGTCTCCTCGTCGTCGTAGACGGTCACCCGGTAGGAGACCGCGGGCTCCGGTGACGGGTTGTGCAGTGCCCGGTGAATCAGGCTGCGGTTGTCCCAGAGCAGCAGGTCCCCCTTCTCGAACGTCTGAAGGTGGATGTTCTCGTGCTGGTAGGTGTCGTCGAGCTGGCCGGTGGCCGCGTTCAGCTCCGCCAGCAGATCCGGGCGGCTGTTGCCGTTCGCGTCCTGCGCCGACACGGTGAAACCCTCGCTGATGTACAGCACGGTCTCGCCGGTCCGCGGGTGGGTGAAGGTGATCGGGCTGGTCACCGGCGGCGTCTTCGCGTTGACGTCGTTGATGATCTCCGAGATCGGCCGGTAGACGTCGGTCGGCCGGATCTTGAAGTACCGCAGCACGCTGTGCGTCGCGGTCAGCCCCTTGACGGCGAGTTTCAGCTCCTCGGAGAGGTTCTCGTAGGCGGTCGCCATGTTGATGAAGTAGGTGCCCCGGTTCTTGGACGGCACGACCTGCGGGTAGATCAGGGTGATGTCGAACGGGCGCTCCATGAACTGGTAGTCCGAGTGCCAGAACTTCCCGGTCTTCGGCACCCCGATCTGGCTGCCGTCGGTCTCCTTGACATTCGAGGAGACGAATACCTCCTTGACCTCCGGGTGGTGGTAGACCGGCTCGTAGTACTCGGCCGGACGGCCCAGTCGCCGGCCCAGCGCCAAAAACTCCTGCGGCGACAGGTCCTGGTTCTTCAGGACCGCGATCTTCTCGGTGTAGATGGCCTTCTTCAACTCTGCGACATCAGCTTCGGACGCCTTTTCCGCGTCGAAGTCCTCCACGATCACGCCGAATTTCCGGCCGACCTGCGGGCTGATCCTCATGTGCACTCCTCGTCATGAATTCGATGATCCAGTACCTTCCCGGCCGTACCCCGCCGGCAAATCCCCCTCACCCCCGCTCCCGGTCCGATGCCACCGGATCAGGCACGCGCCCAGCGACATCCCGCCACCGAACGCCATCAGCAGGACCAAATCGCCGTCGCGCAGGTGCCCGGCCCGGCTGGCCCGGTCGAGGGTGAGCGGGGTCGAGGCGCTGCCCACGTTCGCGACCTCCGCCACGGTCCGGTGGGTCCGGGCGGAGGTGAGGCCGCACGCCCGGACCAGCTCGCCGAGCAGCACCCCGTTGGCCTGATGGGGTACGACGTGCGCCACGTCGGCGGTACCGACCCCGGCCCGGGCCAGCAGCTTGTCCACCATCGGCGGCACCGCCCGCAGGACCAGCTCGGTCACTCCCCGGCCGTTCATCCGGAAGTGGTGCCCGCCGTCCGCCACCGTCGCCGCCGACGCCGGCGACCGGCTGCCGCCCGCGGACACCCCGAGCAGGTCGTTGGCGTCACCCTGACTGACCAGCTCGTACTCGACGACGCCGCGGCCGGGTGGAACGGATCCGACCACCGCGGCGCCGGCGCCGTCGCCGAACAGCACGGCGGTACGCCGATCACCGAAGTCCAGGATGCGCGAGTACACGTCCGCCCCGATCACCAGCGCGTGACTGCCCGGCCGGTCCGCCACCAGCGAGCGGGCGACCACCAGGGCGTGCACGAACCCGGCGCACACCGCGTTGACGTCGAAACAGGCCGCGCCGTACGCGCCGATCCGGTCCTGCACCAGGCAGGAGGTCGGCGGCTGCGGATGATCGGGGGTGGACGTCGCCACGATGAGGTAGTCGATCCGCTCCGGACCGAGGCCGGCGCACGCCAGGGCCCGTTCCGCGGCTCGGACGGCCAGATCCGAGGTCGCCTCGCCGGGCGCCGCGAAACGGCGTGACCGAATGGCGGTCCGGCGCACGATCCACTCCGGATCCGCACCCGGGACGCGGCGCGCGATCTCCTCATTCGAAACCGCTCGCGCGGGCACCCAGGATCCGGTTCCCAGAATTCCTACCGGAGTGAACACGATGGGCCTCCAGAGCGGAGAGTAAATTCGTGTCGCAAAATCTAGCCGAGCGCCGGGATGAGTGCGAGTACTGATTACCGGACGATGGAGTAATCAATTTTCCGGCAGTGGAGGAAACGATTCCAGAACCGCGCGCCGTACCGAATCCGATCAATTACTCACGGTTATGATGGGTGTCCGTCCCAGAGGTTCCATGACATCGCGCGGATGGTGGCCGGCGCGTCGGCGGCACCATGCTGACCATCGCGAGCCGGATTCGAGGCACGACCGGAGAATGGAGCCGATCGATGACAGGACGATCCGGGACCCGGATGTCGCCGGAACGCCGGCTCGTCCTGCTGGGCATCGTAGGCGGGGCCGCCGCGTGCCAGGCGCTCGCCGCGCTGGGCCTGTGGCACGAGCCGGAGAACCGGCGGATCCTGCTCGGCACCGTCGGACTGATCGGTTTCACGGCGGCGCTCGCGGACGCCCTGTACCGCTCGCTGACCCCCCGGAGCGGCCGGCCGACGGACGTACGGCGCCTGCTCGGCCTGGCCGTGCTCGCCCTGTCCGTGCCCCTCGTCGGCCCGGTCGGCGACGAGCGCTGGCCCACGTGGGGTTTCCTCGGCGCCGCGCTCGTCGGTGTGGCGCCGGTGCTGCTGCCGATGCGGTCCGCGACGGTGCTGGCCGTCGTGACGGTGCTGGTGTCCGCCGCCTCGGCGCGGTGGTACGGGCATCCGGCCGGCGTGCCGGTGGCCGTCACGATCGCGCTCGGGCTCCCGATGGCCCTGTCGAGCGGACTCCAGCTGTGGTTCGGCGCCCGGATGGAGGAGCGGGACGCCACTCGGCGGATCGCCTGGGACAGCCATCGGGTGCTCGGCGATCTGCTGTCCGCGATCATCCTGAAGGCCGAACTGGCATCCCGGCTGGCCCCGGCCGACCCGGAGCGGGCCGGCCGGGAGATGGCCGAGGTCCGGGCCATCGCGGCGGCCGCGCTCGCCCGGCTGCGCACGCTGGTGCACGACCAGGACGCCCGGTAGTGGGCCCGGCCGTCGGGGCTCCCTATCGCGGATCGATGGCGACCAGCTCGGTACGCCTGCTGATCTTCAGCTTCCGGTACGCCCGGGTGAGGTGCTGTTCGACGGTGCTGACCGTGATGAACAACTCGTGGCTGATCTCCCGGTTGGTGTGCCCGCGCACGGCCAGGTTCACCACCCGGCGTTCCGCATCGCTGAGGGCGTCCGGGCCACGCTCCGTCTCACCGGCCGGCGGCTCGGACGGTTCCGGGGACGGTTTCAGCCGCTGCCGCAGCAGCCCGGCATGACAGTCCTCGGCGAGCCGCAGAGCCCGGGCACGGATCATCTTCGCCCGGCCGGACTCGCCGAGCGCGTGCACGGCCTGCCCCATGTCGGCGAAAGCGCAGGCCAGCTCGTGCCGATCGCCACCGGCCTGGAGCAGGTCCATCGCCTCGCGCAGCATCGCCGGGCGCTGCCGGGACGGATACGCCGCCGCCAGCGCCCGCAGACCGAGCCCGCGGGCCCGCGGAGTGTCCGCGCCGGGCCGGGCCAGATGGTCGGTGATCAGCTTCCGGGCCTGCTCCGGGTTTCCCATCCGGACGTGCATCCGGGCCAGATCGATCCGCCACGGCAGCGTGGACGGGTGGTCGGCGCCCCACCGCATCGCGAGGTTCCCGGCGGCCTCGAAGTCGGCGAGCGCGGCGAGCGGCCGGTCCGCGGCGTCCAGGTGAATGCCCCGGGCGCGCAGGTACGCCGGCCAGTACAGACTCCGGCACATCGCCGCCGGGGTCGGTTCCCGCAACGTCTCGGCCGCCCGGTCCAGCCGGCCGCTGAGGGTACGGGCCGTCACCAGGTGCGCCAGCGGCGAGCCGACGGCGATCCCCCAGGCCTCCGCCGGCATCGTGGCCAGCGCGTCCCGGGCGTGCCGCTCGGCGGCGGCGAGGTCGCCACCGTGCAACGCGATGGCCGCCCGCACGTCCGCCAGCACCGCCCGGCGGCCGACCGGAACGGGTGTGCCACCGTCCGCGAGGAGCCGGTCGCACCAGTCCGCCGCCTGGTCGACCCGGTCGTGGTGGACCAGCACCCGCAGGGCATGCCACACCGACATCGGCAGCGGGTCGTCCGAGCCCGCACGCTCCAGCACCTCCGCCGCCCGGCCGGGATCGGGCCGGGTGTCCGCGGCGGCGGTGCCGGAGGGCCGGCAGTGCCGTACGAAATCGTGGGTGGCCCGGTGGTCGGCGGCGAGGTCCGGGTCCGGGTGCCCGTCGAGGTCACCCACGACGGCGAGGATCTCCGCGGCGTCGTCGGCCCGGCCGAACCAGGCCAGCGACCGGGCCAGCATCAGCCCGTCACGCTCCGCCAGGTGACCGTCGCGCCCGGACTCCAGCAGCGCGCACAGGTGGCCCGGCACGGCCGCCGGGCCGATCCGCCAGTGCGCCCGGACCACGGCCGCCGCGGCGGTGGACCGTGCGCGCGGGTCCGCGATGGAGCTCAGCACCGCCTCCAGGCAGGCCACGGTCCGGGCGGACGCGCCGTCCTCGGTGACCGCCGCCACCAGCACCGGCACGGCCCACGGTTCGACCGGCTCACCGATGGCCACCAGGTGCTCCGCCACCACGGACGGGGGCCGGCCACCGTCGTGCAGCAGGCGCGCGGCCCGGCGGCGCAGCCGACCCAGCTCCGGGGCCGGGCAGTCGTCGAGCACCGCCGCGCGTACCGCCGGGTGGTGGTAGGCGGTCGGCACGGTCGGGCCGGTCTCGCCCAGCGCGGCGAGGATCTGCCGGACGGTCGACGGGTGTGCCTCGAGCAGCCCGGCGACCAGTTCGATGGAGGCTTCCGGACCGGCGACGGCCAGCGCCCGCGCGACGTCGCGCAGCCGCGGGTCGCTGCGGTGCAGGCAGGCCAGCGCCGCCTGGACGAACGACTCACCGACGGTCGGGGCCGGGTCGCCGTCGGCACCGGTGCGGAACCCCGCGGCCAGCGAGTCGGTGAGCAGGGCGTCCGCCAGCATCGGGTTGCCGGCACTGACCTCATGTACCGGTCCGGCGAGCCGGCGCGCGGCCTCCGGAAGGATCCGGCGGGCGAGGAGACGGCCGACCCCCTCCGGGGACAGCGAACGCAGCCGCAGATGACGGCAGTGCGACTGGCGGTCGAGTTCGGCGCGGAAAGCGGCCGCGCCGGGACCTGACCCGGCACAGCCGCTGAGCATCAGCAGCAGCCGCACCGGCCGGATCCGCCGTTGCAGGTAGAGCAGGGCATGCAGCGAGAGCGGATCGGCGAAGTGCACGTCGTCCACCAGGACGACCAGTGGGCGGCCGGCGGCGTTGTCCAGCAGGACCCGGCAGATCCCCTCGATCAGCCGCGCGTCGTCGGGCCGCAGCGTGCCCGCCGGCGGGTCGGCCGGCTGCGGGCCGGCTCCGGGCAGCCCGGGGTGTACGGGCAGCCCGTTCTGCGTCCGGAGGCTGTGCAGGAGCTGCCCGATCACGCCGAGCCGGATCCGGCTCTCGGCCACCGAGCCGCAGGCCGACAGCACCAGCGCTCCGGCGTTCGCGGCGTGTTCCGCGACCGCGTTGACGAGCGTCGTCTTCCCGCTGGCCACGCCGCCGTCGACGAGGACGGCCCGGCCCCGGCCGGCGGCCGCGTCGCGGTATGTGGTGGTGAGTTCGGTCAGCAGGTGTTCTCTCTCGATCAGTGCCATCTGCCTGCGGCTCAGACCGGCCGGTCGACGCTCGCCCGCGCCGGGCTGAGGTGTTCGGTGATCCGCCGCAGCACCGCGTCCACGTGGTCGTTGAGGTAGAAGTGGCCGCCCGGGTGGACGTCCAGTTCGAAGCCCGCGCCGGTGTGCTCACGCCAGGCGTCGGCCTGCTCGACGGTCACCCGCGGGTCGTCGTCCCCGATGATCGCGACGATCGGGCAGCGCAGCCGCGGGCCCGGCCGGTACTCGTAGGTCTCGGCCGCGATGTAGTCGGAACGGATCGCGGGCAGCACCATCCGCAGCACGTCCTCGTCCTCCAGCAGCCAACTGTCGGTGCCGGCCAGGGCCCGTACGTCGGCGATCAGCCCGGCGTCGTCGCGCAGGTGGGTGCGGGCGAAGCTGGACAGGTGCGGCGCCCTGCGGCCGGAGGCGAAGAACGCGGCCGGGACGATGCCCCGCTCCTGCAGGCGCAGCGCGACCTCGAAGCCGACGGTCGCGCCGAGGCTGTGCCCGAACAGGGCGATCGGCCGGTCGAGCAGCGGAAGGACCGCCTCCACCAGCCGGTCCGCCATCTCGCGGGCCGACGTCAGGCCGGGCTCGGAGAACCGTTCCTGCCGGCCGGGGTACTGGACGGCGAGCACGTCGATCTCCGGGGCCAGCGCTTTCGCCACCCGGAAGAAGTAACTCGCCGAGCCGCCGGCGTGCGGCATGCAGAGCAGTCGTATCGGCGCGCCGTCGGCCGGATGGAAACGGCGCACCCACAGTTCGGTGTCCGTCGACAATGTGCGGCCGAGCTCTGATCCGTCGTTCGACATGCAATTCCCTCCGTGACGCCTCCGGACACTTCCCGAGGTTCCGGCACTCGCCGGTGCACCGACAAGGGCACCACTCACGCCATCCGTGCCGGTTCATCATCAACGGATCATGAAATACTCACGAACCCGCAGGTGAGGCGCGGTTGCGCCGGACACTCCCATGCGTGGTTCATCCAACCCCGATGACATTTTCACCCCCACTGCCCGCCGAAACCTGGCTGACCTGGGAATCGCCACTTCCACAGCAATTGCCGTCGCTGTTCCGCCGGGTGTTCTCGGGGTGCCTTAGGGGTTCCTCGGCAATGACCGGCCCAGGGAAGCTCGGCTCCGACGCATTTCCCAGTGGGAGGGCACACCGTGAAGTTCTCCGTACTCGGCAGCATCGAGGTCGTCTCCGGCGGAGCCCACCTCGAACTCGGCGGGATCCGGCAGCGGGCGATCCTCGGCTACCTGCTGCTCAACGCCAACAAGGTCGTCGCGACCAGCCAGATCCTGCACGCGACCTGGGACGGCTGCCCGCCACCGACCGCCCGGAAGATGATCCAGAACGCCGTCTCCGGGATCCGGCGGATGCTCACCGCCTGCACCGGCCCGGCCGGCACGCCCGTCCTGCGCACCCACCCGCCGGGCTACCAGCTCCGGCTGGACCCCGAGGCGGTGGATCTGTTCCGGTTCCGCCGGCTGGTCCGCGAGGGCCGGCTGGCGAGCGCCGAGGGCAGCCCGGCGGCCGGCGCCGAACTGCTGACCGAGGCGCTGTCGCTGTGGCGCGGACGGGCGCTCGCCGACCTGATCGAGACCGGGATCGGCTGGTCCGAACTGACCGCCATCGAGGACGAGCGGCTCTCCGCGATCGAGGACCGCCTGGAGGCGGAACTGGCCTGCGGACGGCATCGGGAGATCACCCCGGAACTCGAGGTGCTCACCGCGACAGAGCCGATGCGGGAGCGGCTCTGCCACCAGTTCATGCTCGCGCTCTACCGGTCCGGGCGCCAGGTCGACGCGTTGCGCATCTACCGGCGTACCCGGGAGGCCCTGGTGGACGGTCTCGGTGTGGAGCCCGGCCGCGGGTTGCAGGAACTCCAGCAGCGCATCCTCAAGCACGACGAGCTGATCCAGGTGCCGGCGCTGGCGGCCTGACCGGCCGCTTCACCTCGGCGATTACCCGAGCGTGGACCCCGCACCGACACCATGGGGCGCGGGGTCCGTCGGCACCGTCTCCAGCGATCACCTCATCTTCCAGCGATCACAGCGAGGACTGACATGGCGAGGAAGTGCCCGGTACACGGACACGAAATGCGGTTCGACGACGAGTTCCTGCAGGGCCCGTACTCGGTGTACGAGCGCTACGCGGCGATGCACGCGGAGGGCAAGGTCCATCGGATCTGCCTGGAGGACCAGAGCCCGGTCTGGGTGGTGACCGGCTACGACGAGGTCCACGCCGGGCTGCGGGACCGGCGTCTGGCCCGCCCCCGGGAGTACGCCAACGAGGACTTCGTCACCACCCGTTTCCCGGAGGGCGAGGCGACCGGGACGATCGTCACCACCGACCCGCCGGAGCACACCCGGCTCAAGAAGATGATCAACTTCGCCTTCCTGCCGCGCAACATCGAGACGTTCCGTCCCCGGGTGCACGAGCTGGTCAGCGCGCAGTTGGACGCGCTGGAGGCGGCCGGCGGCGGCGATCTGGTGGACGACTACGCGGCGATCCTGCCGATCACCATCGTCTGCGACGTGCTCGGCATCCCCGAGGAGTACCGCAAGGAACTCAAGCACTGGGCGGACCGTGCCTTCGGCGGGGACGACGCGACCAACGTGGTGGTCCGCGAGCAGCTGTCCCGGTTCGTCAACGAGGTGCGCAAACAGAAGACCGAGGAGCCCGGCGAGGACCTGATGTCGTACTGGATCCACGCCAAGAACGCCGACGGCGAACCGGAGCTCACCGTCTTCGAGGTGATGAGCCTGGCCCTGCTGACGCTGCTGGGCGGGTACGACACCACCGCCGGCATCATCAGCCGCGGCGCGCTGGCCCTGATCGACCACCCGGAGCAGCTGGACCGGCTGCGTCGGGAGCCCGCGCTGTTCGACGTGGCCCTGGAGGAGCTGCTGCGGATGCACGGCTCGGTGCACCACGGGTTCCGTCGCTTCGCCACCGAGGACATGGAGATCGCCGGAACCCGGATCGCCAAGGGCGACACCGTGTTCCTGCACCTGACGGCGTCGGGAAACGACCCGGGCCGCTTCCCGGACCCGGGCGCCCTCGACATCGACCGGGCCGACAAGGCGCACATGGCCTTCGGCGGCGGCCCGCACTACTGCTCCGGCGCGGAGCTGAGCCGCCTGGAGGCCTCGATCGCCCTGCGTGAGCTGTTCCTGCGCTTCCCGAACATCAAGCTGGCGGCCGACCGGGAGTCGCTGCGGGTCCGGCACTCGGCGTTCATGCCCTCGCTGGAACACCTGCCGGTCACCGTCTGAACCGTCCGTCCCGAGCTCGAACAGCTCCTGGCCGACAAGAGGTTGTCCATCCATGCCGCGTACCGATCTGCTCCGGCCCCTTCCCGAGTTGCTCCGGACCAACGCCGACCGGTACGGCGACCGGATCGCGTACGCCGATTCCCGGCACGCGGTGACCCACGGTGACCTGGACGTACGGACCGCCCGGTTGGCCGGCCACCTCGCCGATGCCGGGCTGTGGCCGTCGGACCGGGTCGTCGTCCTCGCCGACGGGGTGCCGGCGGTGGAGGGTGTGCTGGCGGTGATCCGCGCCGGCGGCATCGCGGTGCCACTGGATCCCGCACTGGACGACGCCGAACTGGCCCGGCTGGCCGAGGACTCCGGGGCCGAGACGGTGCTCACCGACACCGCGAACGCCCATCGTCTGCCGCTGCCGACCGTACCGGCCGAGGGCGCGGAGACCGAACCCTCGTCACCGGCTCGGGACGACACCGGCCTCGACGACCTGGCACTGCTCACCTACACCGCGGGAACCACCGGGCCGCGCAAGGGCGTGCTGTCCACCCAGCGCAACGTGCTGTGGCCGGCCGCAGCCGCGGCCACCGCCGGGCTCGGATTCACCGCGGACGACCGGGTGCTGTGGATGCTGCCCGGCCTCGCCTGCTTCGGCCAGCTGGTCGCGGCCACCGCGGCGGGCGCGACGGTACGCTTCGCCGCCGGTCCGACCGGCCCGGAACCACGGGCCACCGCCGAGCACGGCACCGTCCTGATCGGCACCGGCGCGGCGCTGCGGGCCCTGCCCGCCACGGCCGGCGCGCACGTCCGTTTCGGGCTGGCCATCGGCCCGGTGGACGACGCGCTGCACGAGTCCTTCGCCACGGCGTTCGGCGCGCCGCTGCTCACCGGGTACGCGGCCACCGAGACCGGCGGGCTGATCGGGCTGAGCTGGCCCGGTGCGGACACCGGCCGGCACTGCCTGCCGCTGCCCGGCCTGAGCGTCCGGGTCGTCGACCCGGGCTCGGGCGCCGACCTCGGTCCCGGCCAGGAGGGCGAAGTCTGGGTCAGCGGCCCGAACGTGATGGCCGGTGGCTACCACAACCGCACCGACGACACCGCCGAGGTGCTGCGCGGCGGGTGGTACCGGACCGGCGACCGGGCCCGGCGGGACGAATCCGGGAACCTCACCGTCACCGGCCGGCTCGCCGACCGGATCGAGATCGCCGGCGACCGGGTGCTCCTGGACCGGATCGACGAGGTGCTGCGATCGGTGCCGGCGGTGGCCGACGCCGCGGCCGGCGCCGGATCCGACGGGACGATCGCGTACGTGACCGGCACCGGCGTGGACCATGAACTCCTGCTCGCGGCGTGCCGGGCCGGTCTGCCCACGGCCGCCGTACCGGTGCGGACCCACCTGGTCCGGGAGATTCCCCGGACCGTCTGGGGCACACCCGCCCGGCACCGGCTCCCCGGACTGCCCGGACGCCTGCTCCACCAGGTGGCCGGGCCCGGCGGGCCGCACACGCCGTACTGGGAGCCGGTGCCCGACACGGGCGCCGCGAGCGACGACGTCACCGTCCACACCCACCCGGACGCGGCGGCACTCGCCGGGATTCTGGACCGGGCCGATGCGGGCACCCGGCTGGTCGTCGTCGTCGACGCTCGGGAGTCCCCGAGGCAGGCGGTCGTCTGGGGCACGGCCCGGGCGTACCAGCTGCGTCACCCCGGCCGGCTGGTGCTGATCGACGCCGTCACGGTGCCCGGGGAACTGCTGGCCGCGGCGGTGGCCTCCGGGGAGGACGTCCTGGCGGTCCGCTCGGGCGCCCTGGTGAGGCCCCGGTACACGCCCGTCACCACGGCGCCGTCGGTCCTGAGCGGCACGGTCCTGATGCTCACCCGGTCGCCGGACGAGGAACTGGCCCGTCACCTGACGGAGGCGCACGAGGTCAGCGATCTGATCATCGCCCCACCCGGAGCCGAGCCGGACGCCGATGCGATCGTGGCGGTGGACCTCACCGCCGAGGAGACGATCACGCTGCACGAGGCGACACTCGGCCGGGAGACGACGAGGCTGGTGCTGCTCTCCAGCGGTACGGACGTCATCGCCACCGCGGTGGCCGACGCGGTGGCCCGGCGCCGTCACACGCTCGGCCTGCCCGCTGTCTCGCTGGCCTGGTCCGCCCCCGGGTTCGCCGAGTCCCCGGCGGACCGGCGCACCAGCCTGTTCGACGCCGCGATCACCGATGCGGCCTGCGTCGTCGCGGCGAGAGCCGTGACGATCGACGCCGGGGCCGCACTCACCGAACGGCTGACGGCCGCGCCCGACAGCGATCGCCGAACCATGCTGCGCGACCTGGTCCTGGCGGAGACCGCGACCGTCCTCCGTGACCAGGCGACCGCCGCGATCGACGGCGAGTCTCCGTTCCGCCAGTTCGGATTCGACTCGCTGGCCGCCGTACAGCTGAGAGGCGCCCTCTGTGCCGCCACCGGTCTCGACCTGCCGCTGACCCTGGTCTTCGACCACCCGACGCCGAACCTGGTGGCCGATCATCTGCTGGAGGCGCTCGGTCTGGCCGGCCCGGTGCCGCCGGAGCCGGAGACGGCGGCCCGGTCCATCGGCGAGCCGATCGCGATCGTCGGCATGGCCTGCCGCTACCCCGGCGGGGTCGCCTCACCGGAGGACCTGTGGCGGCTGGTCCGCGACGAGGTGGACGCCGTCGGCGCGTTCCCGGACAACCGCGGATGGGACCTGGCGGCCCTGCACGACGGCGACGGTCCCGGCACGATCAGCACACGCGCCGGCGGGTTCCTGCACGACGCGGCGGATTTCGACGCCGAGTTCTTCGGGATCAGCCCGCGGGAGGCGCTGGCGATGGATCCGCAGCAGCGCCTGTTCCTGGAGAGTTCGTGGGAGGCGCTGGAGGACGCGGGGATCCGGCCGGGCACGCTGCGCGGGAGTGACACCGCCGTCTTCGCCGGAGTGCCGGTCCAGGCGTACGGCCGGACCGGTCACCGCGAGGAGGACGGCGTCGACGGTTTCCTCGTCACCGGCATGGCGAGCAGTGTCGTCTCCGGCCGGGTGGCGTACGCCTTCGGGTTGGAGGGGCCGGCGGTGACGGTGGACACGGCGTGTTCGTCGTCGTTGGTGGCGTTGCATCTGGCGGTTCAGGCGTTGCGGAACGGTGAGTGTTCGCTGGCGCTGGC
>NZ_JBFAMR010000113.1:0-17151 GCF_040656595.1 Actinoplanes sp. NPDC049802 | reverse complement strand
CAGCCCTCGCCGGACCGGCGACATCGTCGCCGCCGCGCTACACCTGACCCACTACGAATACAAATACCTATCCGGATCTTGTTGAGATCAGGTCATTGCGATCACCATTCCTCGTTCGTGGCGCACGTCATTGCGTTCTGGGGTAACTGCTGGTCACGGCAGTGATGAGGTCGTGTGATCGGCGGTCGGCGCGTCGGTTGGCGCGGGCGATGTTGGTGCCGCCGTTGATGCGGTGCCAGCCGATCGCGGTGTTACGCAGGGTGGCCATGACGGCGGGTCCGGTGCCGGTCCGGGCTTGCTGCAGATCCTCACGGAAGGTGACATCCCTGACGTTATGGACCTGATTCTCGATCAACCATTCTGCCCTCGCCCATTTCTGCAGGTCGGCTGGCTGGGCGTCGGCGGCGGGCAGGGACGTGATCAGGTAGACGGTCTCGCGGCTGGTCGCGCCGTCGACGGTGCGGGTCCGGATGATCCGGGCGGCCTGCTGGGCGCCCGGGAAGGCGATCCCACCCGGAATCTGCAGGGTAACGGCCTTGACCGTACGGGTCTCCTTGCGGCCGTGCCCGCGGTCGCGGGTGCGGTCACCGACCGGGATCTGCGCCCACGGGACGGCTTTGAGCTGGGCATGAAGGGTGGGCTGGTTCCCCTTCGCCTGCAGTAACAGGTGTGCCCCACGGCTGGTGATCTGCTCGGCGTGGCCGGTCTGGGTGTGCATCGCGTCGGCGACGAACGGAACCCCGGCCAGGCTGCCCAGGACCTTCTCGACGGCGGTGAGCAGCGGGGTGAATGCCGGGATTTCGTTCGATTTGGTGTCGACGGTGACCTGGGCCAGGACGATGCCAGTGCTGGTATCCAGCGCGGACAGCAGATGCACCTGGCGGCCTTCGGGCAGCCGGGCACCACGAAGCGTTTTGCCGTCGACGGCGATCACTGTCCGGTAGCGGCGCGGCCGGGCGGGTGCCGGCGTCGTCCGAGACCGCAGCCAGCCAGCCAGCACCGTGCTGATCAGGGCGGGGTCGAGGCGGGTCAGCAGCCGCCACATCGTCGTGCCGGCCGGCACGCCCCGGGTGAATCCGAGCCGGACCTGGTCGGGCTCGTCGAGGTCGTAGAGCCAGTCGATGATCGCGGCGAACGAGGTGGCGCCGGCCAGGACCGCGCAGACCGCGACGCTCAGCAATGCCGTGAGGGGATATCGGGTCCCGTGCGGGTTTCGTGGGTCCGGGATCCGGCCCAGGGCTTCGACGAGCCCGCCGTGTTCACTATCGGTGACCGGTGGTGCGGGCGTGTCGGTGCCGGGGGTTGTCACGGTCAGTGCGCAGATCAGAGATGATGACATCGCGGGTGGAGTTCCTCAGTGGTCGTGCAGCGTGAAGAACTCCATGATCATCTTGAGGGCTTCACCCGCTTCCACCGCCTCCACAGAGGCCAATCACCCCACGAAATACCTGCTCAGCGAATCATGGGCCGAGAACGCAACGGCCCTGCCAGTGGCCGGGCGTTGGCGATGCCCTGATGCGGACGATGCTCGTTGTAGAAGGCTTCGTACTCGCGTAGCGCGTGCAGTAGGTGTCGCTGGTTGAGGATCAAGGTCCGGTCGAGCAGTTCGCGGCGGCAGGTCCGTACCCAGCGTTCCATGATCGCGTTCATCCGCGGCGTCCGGAGGCCGGTGTGCACCATGGTGATGCCGGCGTCGGCCAGGATCGCATCGAACAGGGCCGGGTACTTGCCGTCCCGGTCCCGGATCAGGTACTTCACTCGGCAGCCGGTGTCCTCAAGATCCATGACCAGGTTCCGGGCGGCCTGGGTCACCCAGGCGACGGTCGGGTGCGCGGTCGCCCCGAGGACCCGGATCCGGCGGCCGGTGCGCTCGATGACCGCGAGGATGTACAGGCGGGTGCCGGTCAGGCTGATCGTGTCGAGGAAGTCGACGGCCAGGATCGCCTCGGACTGCGAGCGCAGGAACTGTGCCCAGGTCGTGGTAGCGCGGTCCGGGGCCGGATCGATTCCCTGCGCGTGCAGGATCTCCCAGATCGTGGACGCGGCGACCTTCACGCCGAGTACGAGGAGTTCGCCGTGCACACGCCGGTACGCCCAGGACGGATTCTCCGCCACCAGGCGCAACACCAGTGCACGGATCGAACGACAGTGGGCGGGCGTCCGCGCCGTCGGGGCCCGGACCTGGCTGCGTGGCGGCGGGCGTGCAGGTCGCGATGCCAGCGCAGCACCGTGTCCGGGCGCACCAGCAGCCGCAGGTTCCTCAGGGCCGGTCTGGACAGTGTGTTGAGTAGCGCGGCGAGCCAGACCCGGTCGGCCGGTTCGAAGCGGACCCGCTGCCCACCGAGTTGGCGCTGCAACACCGTAAGTTGATGCCGCAGCACGAGGATCTCGGTGTCCTTGTCGGGGTCACTGCCTGGCAGCAGCCGTAGCAACGCGAACGCGTTCGTGATCCCCAGGCAGGCCAGGCGCAGCAGTATGAGTCGGCATCATCGCGTAGCGCCGAGGGCCAGGGTCAACGGCTACCGACACCGGCAGCGAGCCACGATCGCCCCACCGCCCCAAGGTCCTCTGACCAGCACGGACGCATTTATCGGCAAGTACAGGGCCGGCCTGGCGTCATACCGGCCTGGTGTTCGTACAGCCAAACGGTGCGCCGTGGCACCCCGAACCATCCCCCGCGCGAGCTGATCACTCGCTCTGGTCGCTCCTGAATCCTGATTCACGAGCGACCAAAGCGAGGTAAGTTAACCGGAAATCTCAAATTTTCCCAGCTCAGCGCGGTGGGCCGCCAGGGACTCGAACCCTGAACCTAAGGATTAAAAGTCCTCAGCTCTGCCATTGAGCTAGCAGCCCGTAGCAGACAGAGTACCGGGGCATGACCTTGGAGCCCACCGGGATACCCCTGTAGACGTGTTTATGCAGCTCAGGGCAACCGTAGGCGACCCAGACGGGCCTGAAAGCCTTCCTCGCGTCATCTTCCGTCGTACGAGCAACTACGGCAGGTTCGGCGACGGAGCGACGTCGGAGCAGCCGCAACGCGAAGGAAGCTCCACCTGGACGACGGACCGGACAGCGATCGCTGCTTACTTGGCTCCCCGAGCAGGCAGCGCATCCGGTTGCCGCAGATGGCGCGGTACCCGCAACATCCTGGAAGTGGGTGTGCAATTGATTGCATACGATGTGCAACCGAAGTTGCGTTGCCTTCGAAGCGTGGTGGGAGACGTGGCTTCGCAGACTGTCGGCTTCGCGGTCGCGGATGAGGCTCGGGAGCGCCTGGACCGCTTGGTCGAGCACTTCGGTGGCGGGAACTGCTCGGCATAATTGCGCGCGACGCTGAAGGTGATGGAGTCGTTGCGCCGCGCGGAGCGACTCCGAGATCTTCAGGCAAGCAATCATCGCCGGTTGGCGGAGCAGGGCATCGCCGCCGAGGACCTTCCTGAGCTCATTCGGGAGGCGTACAAGGGTCCCAGAAGTGACGCTTCCTGGGCCGGTGGCGACTCCGGTCGTCTTCGATGTCAACGGGCTGGTGCAGGCGATCGCAACAGGCAACAGCCCGTACTTGTCGTGGCCGTCACCTCCGCCCACTTCGGGTAATCCCTTCGCGGACTGCTTAGGGATCATCAACGACGCTGCAGAGTTCGCGTTGTGCCTCTCGCCGCACATCCTCGACAACACGGTGCATGTTCTAAGTATGGTGGTCGGCTCACCGAAGGATGAGGCGGCGGACTACCAAGACATCCTGATCGAGATGGCCTAAGCCTCCGGCGGTGGTGTCCTGACGCCGCCACGCACCGTTCACGACTGTCGCGACCATGAAGACGATCTCGTTCTCGACCTGGCAGCCGAGGTCGGTGCCCTGCTGATCGTTTCGGAGGACATCGACCTGACAGCGATGTCACCCTGGCGGGGAGTGCCGGTTCTGCGGGCACGTGAGTTCACCGCAAGGGTGGAGGGCATGCGCCGACACAGTCGGCGTCGCTGACTCCGGACTGCTGGGTGTGCCCCTCGGCCGGAGCAGTGCTCGAATGGCCTATTCCGGTGTGACCACGCCCTCGCATTGCTGCGGCTGTTACCGATGAGCGACGGTGACAAGGACGCCGAGATCCTCGCTCTGCGTCACCAGATCATGGTGCTCGAACGGCAACTCGGTGGCGGACGGGTCCGGTGTGGCCAGATCGACGAGGCATTATCGACACTCGCGCGGTTCCTCGCCTCGGCGGCCGCCTACCCCAACGCCGAAAGCCCTGCCGCGATTACCGCCGACCGGCTGTTCGTCATGCTCAAGGGCCCGGGGCCGGGGTCGGCCGTTGGCGCCGGCCGCGCTCGATCAGATCCTGGAATCGGCCCGACAACGGGCCGGGGGACTCCGCCAACCTACCTGTCTACAAGGGACATCGACGAGCGGCGCAGGCCTTCGCTGGTGCGGGCCGCACCGCGACGCTAGGGTCTGTACGCACCCCGACGGCACCGCAACCGAGCGCTGATCGGTGTATCACGCTGCCCAGATTGGATAAACGTTGGCGCCTTCACCGGCCGACCTCACGAACACGCGACCCGATCCCAACACGGTTCCGGTGTCGACCGCAACCAGTCCCCGAAAGAGCCGGCAGCAGTCGATCAAGCGACGCGTCGTACGTTTGGTTCTCATCCCCAGTGTCGTCGCCCTGCTCCTGTGGTTCACCGCCTCCGGTTACCTGGTCTTCCAGGGCTTCTACAACCGGACGGTGGCCATCACGGTGCGCGAGGTCTCGATCCCCGCGGTCACCGCGCTCTCCTCGATCCAGCAAGAACGCCGTTACAGCATCGCATACCTCGCCCGCCCCTCGGTGGACCTCAAGCCACTGCTCGAGCAGCGTAAGCAGACCGATGGGCAACTCGCGAAGCTCCGTGACGTCGCCGACAGCGCGCTGGCCGCCGCACCGGACTCGATCCTGGAACGGTGGCGGACCCTGGTCGGCTATCTCGACCAGTTGCCGAGCACCCGCAGCGCGATCGACGCCCGGTCCACCGCAGGCGAGCAGGCGTACACGTTCTACAACGAGTTGCTCGACGCGGCGACGAGCTTTTTCGACGACCAGGCCCGCATCGTCCCGGACGCCGTTGCGGTACAGGGTGGCATCACGGCCACTGAACTGTTCCGCGCCAGCGACCTGATGTCCCGGGCCGCCTCGACGATGGACGGCGCGTTCGCCGCGAACGCCCTGGGCCGCCCGGCCCACCTGGAGTTCGTTCGGCTGGTCAACGCGTACCACCATCAGCTCCACCTGAGCCGTCCGCAGATGGAACCGCTGGTCCGCGAGCGGTTGCAGAGCATCGAGGCCAGCAGTGAGTGGCAGGCGCTGCTGGCCGCGGAGGACACGATCGTCGCGACGGGCGCCTGGCGCAAAGGCACGCCCGCCGCGCTCGGTGACGCCCGCAGCAAATGGGTGCAGATGACCAGTGCGGTTGCCGCGCAGTTGTCCGCGCTGACGGTCGACGAGGCCGACCAGGTCTCCGCCCGTACCCTGCGGACCGGAAACAACCAGCTGGTGACCGCCCTCATCGGCAGTCTGGTGGCGCTGTTGGTGGCGGTCGGCGCGATCCTCTGGGCTCTGCGTCAGTCGGCCGTCCTGGTCGATCGGGCCCTCTCGGTCCGCCTGTCCCGGCTGAGCAGTGACGCCGATGCCCTGGTCGACGAGCGCCTGCCGGCTGTCATGGACCGGCTGCGCCGCCGCGAACCGGTCGATCTGGCCGCCGAGTTCACCCCCCAGAACTACGGCAGCGACGAGATCGGCCAGGTGGCCGGCGTCCTCAACCGGTCACTGCGGGCCGCCGCCGAGGCCGCTGTCGACGAGGCGAAGGCGCGGGCCGCCGGTACCGCGATGCTGATGGGTGTCGCCCGCCGCCCGCAACGCCCCTTGCAGCGCGGCCTGAAGGTCATCGAGGACCTACAGGAGCGGATCGGCGACGAGACGTTGCTGAGCCACCTTTTCGACATCCACCACCAGCTCAACCAGACTCGGCGCTTCCTGGAGAACCTGGTCATCCTCGCTGGCGGGCAGATCGGCCGACGGTTCTCCAAGCCGATGCCGCTGCGCCGGGTGCTGCTGGCCTCCTTCGCCGAGGCGCACAACTACCAGCGGATCAGCCTGCGTAACACGACCGACGCGGCCCTGGTCGGGTACGCGGTCGCCGAGGTCATCCATCTGCTGGCGGAGCTGCTGGACAACGCACTGGCGTTCTCCCCGCCCCGGACGACCGTCTGGGTGACCGCGGTCAAGGTCAATCACGGTGTCGCGGTCGAGATCGAGGACGCCGGAGTGGGGATGAACGCTGACGCCGTGGAACGGGCGAACGCCCTGCTCGCCACGGCGCCCACCCCCGAAGTCACCGAACTGAAGGACGGCGCGCAGGTAGGCCTCTACGTCGTGGCGGAACTCGCCAAGCGGGAGGGTGTGCAGGTGAGCCTGCGCCGATCCGCCTACGGCGGTCTGCTCGCCATCGTGCTCCTGCCCGAACGCCTGCTCGTCACCGGAGCCTCCACCGCGGACGACGGAGACACGCGAGCTGGTATCAGGACGACGGCCCACGCCACAGCATCGCAGGTGGACAGCGATCCTCCGGTGCCGCACCGGGTCGCCGCCGCGGGGCCCGCCGTCCCACGGTCCGCGGTGGTTCTCCTGGAGCCCGATGCCGACCATCTGTCCGACGACACCGTAGGCGACCGCATGAGCCAACCAGAGCCGAGCAGCAGTGCCCGGGGCGGCGAACGTCCCGTGGCCCGGGGTGCCGGTGGCGCAGCCAAGCCGCGGTTGCCACAACGACAGCCGCAGCAGCACCTCGCGGCCGGCCTGCGAGATGACGCCCCGGCCGACGAACCCGCGAACGAGACGCCGGCGATGCGTTCGCCCGAGGTTGCCCGCAGCCGTTTCGAGCAGTACCAGAAAGGGCGGGCCGCCGGCCGTACGGCTGACCTCGCCGGAACAGAATTCCCAGATGAGCAAGGCAGGAACGCGTGACCAACTCGACCTCCTCTATCGAATTGCCCTGGATGCTCGACGAACTCGCCGAGCTGCCGCACGTCATCTCCGTGGTCGTGCTGTCCACCGACGGGCTGATCGTCCAGAAGTCGACCTCGATGGCGCAGGAACTGGCGGAGATCCTCGCTGCCGGCGCCTCCTCGATGTACAGCGTGGCCGCGGGAACCGGCCGCAGGTTCGCCAGCGGGGCGGTGCAACAGGTCGTCATCGAGTTCGACGAGCACACCCTGTTCATCGCGGCCGCCGGACAGAATGCACGGTTGGCGGTGCTCTGCGACCAGGACGTCGACATGGGCATGGTGGCGTACGAGGTGAGCCGGCTGGTCACCCGCATCGGTGACTATCTGAGTGCGCCGGACCGGTCGGCGCAGCCGGGCTCCGACGCCTCAGCAAGTCATGATTGACGACTGGGACGGCGACGACGAAACAGCGGCCGGACGGTTCCTCCCCCTGTACATCCTGGTCAACGGGAGAACCACTCCGCGGAACAGCAGTCTGGACCTCGCCACACAGGTCATCGCGCTCCCGGCGGACCTTTCCCGGGTCGAGCCTGAATACCTACAGATCCTGCATCGGTGCGAGAGCTGGATCTCGATCGCCGAGATCGGCGCATACCTGCACATCCCGCTCACGATCGTCAAAGTGATGGTCGACGTGTTGCTGGAACAGGGATATCTGGACAGTGGCGCCCCAGCGCAGCGGAGGGTCGTCGACCCGGCGCTGCTGGGTGCGGTCCTGGCCGGCCTGGAACGGCTCTAACTACAGGGACTGAGAAATGAAGCGCACATCAGTCAAGATAGTGGTGGCCGGTGGTTTCGGCACCGGCAAGACGACCCTGGTGGGCACGGTGAGTGAGATCGCCCCGCTGACCACTGAGGAGATCCTCACCGCGGCCAGCATCGGTGTGGACGATGTGACCGGTGTGGAGGCCAAGACCACCACGACCGTGGCACTGGACTTCGGGCGCATCACCATCAGCCCGGACGTGGTGCTCTACCTGTTCGGCACGCCCGGTCAGGACCGGTTCTGGTTCATGTGGGACGAGCTGGCGCAGGGTGCGATCGGGGCGATCGTGCTGGTCGACACCCGGCGGTTGGACAGCAGCTTCCCCGCCGTCGACTATTTCGAGCGACGGAAGATCCCCTTCGTGGCCGCGGTCAACCGGTTCTTCGGCGAGTGCCCGTACACCGAGGAGGAGATCCGTGGTGCGCTGGAGCTCAGCCAGGACATTCCCCTGGTGTGGCTCGATGCGCGGGATCGCGCGTCGAGCAAGCTGGCGCTGGTCGCCCTCGTCCGGCACTCGATGTCGAATCTGACGGTGGCGCCGGCGCGGTGAGATCATGTGCTGCTCGCCCCGGAGGTGGGCCATAGGCAGGCGGGATCACGCCGCCGGCTGCGGGCAGCCGGCGGCGTGTTCTGCAGCCTGGTTCACCGTCTCAGGCCAACGGCTCCAGACGCACCTTGAAATGACGTAACTGTGCAGGCGCCGAGACGATCCGGTAGCCACGGATCCGCTCGGGGTCCTTCGCGATCCTCGCCAGCACAGCGGCGACGTACACGAAATGTTCCTCGGTGTAGACCCGGCGCGGGATCGCCAACCGGACCAGCTCGAAGGGCGCTGGGCTGATCAGCTGGCTCCCGGCGTCGAGGGTGCCCAGGTACAGCGACCCCAGTTCAGCGCAGCGGATACCACCGTCGAGATAGAGTTGGCAGCCGAGCGAGTGCCCGGGGAACTCCGCCGGCGACAGGTGCGGAAGCAGCCGGCCGGCGTTGAGATAAAGGGCGTGGATGCCGGCGGGCTGAATGGTGTCCACCCCGGCGTCGTTGATCATGCGGGCGAACCGTGCGGTCTGCTCGGCGCGTGCCGCCAGGTACATCGGGTCCACCACCTCGCGCAGGCCCTGCCCGAGGCGTTCCAGATCGTGTCCGGCCAGTCCACCGTAGGTGGAGAATCCCTCGGTGGCGATCAGGTTGGTCTCACAGCGGACGAAGAGGTCGTCGTCGCGGAGCCCGATCAGGCCGCCGATCGCGGTGAGGCCGTCCTTCTTCAGGCTGATCAGGCAGCCGTCGGCGAGTTGGAAAGCCCGGGTGGCGATCTGCCGGGGGGACCATTCCTGGTAGCCGGCCTCCTTCTGCCGCACGAGCCAGGCGTTCTCGGCGAACCGGGCCGCGTCCAGGAAGAACGGAACCCCGTACCGGCTACAGAGGGCCGCGACTGCCTCCAGGTTGGCCATGGAGACCGGCTGTCCGCCCAACCCGTTGTTGGTGATCGTCATGAGCACCAGGCCGACTCGCGGGCCGTCCGGGCCGGCCAGAGTCTGTTCCAGCGCGGTCACGTCGATGTTGCCCTTGAACGGCTCGGTGCTGTCCAGATCGGCGGCCTCGGCGCAGGGCAGATCGCGTGCCTCGGCACCAGCCAAGACGACGTTGGCATGGGTGGTGTCGAAGTGGGTGTTGCTGAGACAGATCTGCCCCGGGCGCAGCAGGCTCGAGAACAGGATGCGTTCACCGGCCCGACCCTGGTGCACCGGCAGCAGATGGGGGTATCCGGTCAGTTCCGCGGCCTCGTCGCGGAAGCGGAACCACGAGCGGGCTCCGGCGTACGACTCGTCGCCGAGCGCGGCCGCGGCCTCCTGCGCGGACGACGTCGCCCCGGTTCCCGAGTCCGAGAGCAGATCCACGGTGATCTGGTCGGAGCGCAGGTTGAACGGGTTGTACCCGGCGGCGGTGATGGCCTCGCGTCGCTCCTGAGGCGAGAGGAACGGGATCGGTTCCACCACCTTGATCCGGTACGGCGGCGGAAGCGGGATGTCATGGGGCAGCAACAGGGCTCCTCAGGCAGGGACCGACAGCGGCCGAGGCGGCGTCACCTGATACGCCTCGGAGGACAGGTAGACCGTCATCCCCGGGCGCGGCGGGCCGAGCCGTAGCGAGACGTGGGCGAGCAGTCCGACACCGTTGTCGAGCGGCCGGTCAGTGACAGCGCTGATCGCCCGGTTGAGGAAGGCGGGATCGAAGCCGTAGCGGCCGAGCAACGGCAGCAGGCGCCCGTACGCCTGCTGGTCGTCGTCGACATAGTCCCGGATCGGCATATAGATGCTGTAACCGACCGGCCGGGCCGCACCCTCGACGAAGGTGTAGCTGCCCACCAGCGGCCGACCGTCGAATTGGGCGGCGTCTCCGCTGGTCACACAGAAGTCGGCAACCTCGGCAGGGTCGACGCCGTCGACTGCGGCGGCGGCGCGAGCCACATCCTCCGGCCTGGCGTCGTGGTGCGAGAGGTAGAGCTTCACCCGGGCCTGCGGCCCGTCGTGCAGGTCGAGGGCGAAGAACGTCAGGCGGTCCCGGCGGCCCAGTTCGCCCGGGCGGACGGCTCGGCCGAGCATGCTCGCGTACGCGGAATCGAGTCCCAGCCGGCGCAGGGCTACCGCCACGATTTCCGCTGCGTGTTCGACGCCGGCCAGCTCGGGATTGAAATAGACCTTGAACTCCGGTTGCAGGCCGGCCCGGAACACCAGGGATATCCAGAGCCCGAAATCACCCTGCGGATCGTCGCTGGTGAACAGGTCCCGGACCATGTCGAGCCGGTGGGTGGAAAGACTGAACCGGTCGGCGTAGCGCTGTAGGAATTCGAAGGTGGCCGCCATGTTCTCGGACACTCCCGAAACGGGCGCCAGCACCTCGGCGAGAATTCGCAGGGCCGGCGGTTCGGTTTTGTTGTAGGCGAGCGAGAACTCGATCGGTGTGTGATCGTCAGCGACGCCGGATGCCCAGACCGGTGGGGCCGAGAGGGGGCGCGCGCCGTGCTCGCCGAGGATCCCGGACAACAACTCCAGCGGAGTGGCCGGGTCTATGCCGACGACGCGGCAGAGCCCTTCGAGTTGGTTACCGAGCCGATCCATTACTGACAAGTCCTGCATCACGACCCCTGTTCCCGACAGCCGTCGACTGCCCGGTCGCCCGGCTCCCTTCGATCGACGTGTCCGTATTTGTTTCGCGGTCGCGGGTGCCACCAATGATCACCCGCGTTCGTCGATCGTCCTGTGGATCATGAACTGAAGTCGAGGGAGAGATGGATCACAGTGGACAGTGGGACGCCATCTCGTCACCGTCCGCAGTGGCCGGCGGCTGCCGCCTGCGAGGCGAGCCGGAGGGCCCAGCTCAATGCGCTTCCATTGACGTGGGGCCGAGGGTGGTGATAGGCAAGATCAAACAAGGGAGTTCATGGATGACGACAGATATGCGAGAGTTGTTCGCTATACACCCGGCGCACCTGATGGGTCGATACTTGAACGGAGCCTCGGGGTGTTTGCCCGCTCTGACCAGTGAGGACGCCGATCCGTCGACGCCAGGCAGGACGTAGGCGATCGAGGTTGTGACGCGCCTGTGAATCCGCAGTTACTTTGGGCTACTGGCGCACCCTTGGCCGGATGTGTAGCGTCAGGCTCCCCGTGAGCGGCTCGTCGAGTCGCCCGCAAACTTTCCGTATCTGATCAGACCGGCGATCTGATCTGACGAAGGCTCGTTCTCGGACGTCGCGCCTACGGGGAACCGTCGCTCTTTCAGCCTTCTTCTACTGAACTGCCACGCACTCATCGTCCGGGATATCTAGCACGGAATCGGAAAATCGTGGAACACGTAATTCTTCTCAATGAGTCCGGCGAAGCGCAAGGGCTGGCTGACAAACAAACCGTACACACTGACGCGACGCCACTGCACCTCGCATTCTCCTGTTACGTTTTCGACGCCGCCGGTCGATTCCTGGTATCCCAGCGGGCGCTGCACAAGAAGACGTGGCCGGGCATCTGGACCAATAGCGTCTGCGGCCATCCCCAGCAGGGCGAGCCGATTGCCGACGCCGTCCGCCGCCGCGCGGCCTTCGAGCTGGGAATCACGCTGCACACGGTCCGGCTCGTGCTGCCCGCCTTCCGCTATCGGGCGGAACTGCACGGTGTCGTGGAGAACGAGATGTGCCCGGTCTTCTCGGCGACGGCCGGCACCGACGTGCGGCCCCATCCCGACGAGGTCGCCGCAACCCGTTGGCTACCCTGGCTCGACTTCGTCCGCGACGTCTCGGCCTCACCGGCCGACTACTCGCCGTGGTGCCGTCTCCAGATCGAGCAGCTCACCGCCCTCGGGGCCACCCCCGACAGGTGGCCCACGGGTGACCCCGCCCTTCTTCCGCCTGCCGCGTACACCGCGATCTCCTGAGCCTCGATCGGCCGGGCTGGTGAACCCCGGCACGGTGGTGGTGATCGCCGCACTCCACGCGTTCCGGCGGGCGCCGGAACTCAAGGGGCGGAGCATCTATTGACCCGCAGCTGCGGGCACCGTCCACCAGACGGCAGACAGCAGCCCATCCCCTCGCCAGATGTTTGAGAGCCTCTCAGAGACCGGCCAGCAGATACTCCCGCACCTGCCCCCGCGCCTGGTGGATCCGCGACTTGACGGTCCCTTCGGGGATTCCCAGATGGGTGGCGATCTCTTTGTAGTCCAACTGGCAGATGTCCCGCAGCACCATCGGCGCGACGAGATCGGCCCGGGTCGCCTCGAGCCGTTCGAGGGCGTCGAGCAGGTCGAGCCGGGATCCGGCGATCACGCTGGTGGTGCGTGCGTCGGCCACGTCGACCGGCATCTCTCCGTACCCCTGCTCGGCGGCCCGCCGTTTGAGGGTCCGATACGTCTGCCGCGACCCGTTGGCGATGATCACGTGCAGCCAGGTGCTGAATCTGGACCGGCCCTCGAATCCGCCGATGTTCCGCGCCACCTGCATGAGCACGTCCTGGCAGGCTTCTTCGGCGTCCTGATAGCACGGCAGGAACCGCGCGCACCGGCGCAGGACGCTCGGCTGGATCGCGGCCAGCAGCATCTCGAGCGCGTTCTTGTCGCCCGCGGCCGCCCGCCGGGCAAGTTCTTCCTGTTGTTCGTCTCGCACGCCGTCCCCGTCCCCGATTCACCGACGCTGATAATACGAACGTGCAAGTACCTACCTTGATCGGCCGCTACCGGATCATCGAGCGTCTCGGGTCCGGCGCGTTCGCCACCGTGTGGCTCGCGGAGGATGACGTCCTGGAGTCCCGGGTCGCGGTCAAGATCCTCGCCGAGAACTGGGCGCATCATCCGGATGTGCGGGCCCGGTTCGAGCAGGAGGCGCAGGTGTTGCGCCGGGCCGATTCGGAGCGGTTGGTCCGGGTTCACGATTTCGGTGAGCTGCCGGACGGCCGCCCGTACCAGGTGATGACGTACGCGGCAGGCGGCACCCTCCAGGACCGCCTGGAGCAGGGCCTGATGCCGGTTCGGAAGGCGCTGCGCACCGCCAGCGACATCGCCCACGCAGTGAGTGTGCTGCACGACTCCGGGGTCCTGCACCGTGACTTGAAGCCGTCTAACGTCCTCTTCGACACGGTCCGCGGCCGCGAGCGGGTGCTGGTCGCCGACCTGGGGTTGGCGAAGGAGATCGCGCATGCCTCCGGTTTCACGGTGGTGGCGGGCACGCCCGGTTACATGGCCCCCGAGCAGCAACTCCCGGGCGGCGGCCTGGATGTACGCGCCGACGTGCACGCGATCGGCGCGATGACCTATCAGATGTTGACGGGCCGTCCTCCGCAGGCGGGCCGCACGGCGCCGTCGAAGTTGCGTACCGGGATCTCCCGGGAGGTGGACCGGGTGGTGATGCGGGCCTTGGACGCGGACCGGGATCGCCGCTGGCCGTCGACAGCAGCGTTCGCGAAGGCTCTGGACGCTTCGGCGGCAGCCGCTCCGAGCCGCGTGCTGCGGTTCTTGCGGCACAGTGTCGGTGGCGTGGTGGCGCTGACTCTGCTGGCCTGTGCGGGCGGCACGACGGCTGTGGGCGCGATCCCGTACGGCTGGGTGCGGGTGTCGGACGCGGAGAAGCAGTTGTCGCTCGCGGTGCCGGGCGAGTGGGCCCGTCAGCTGCGGGATTCGGGCTGGAACAGTTCGGCCGTGGGCATGCCGTCCGGCCCGGAGCCGGGCCTCCAGATCGGCGCCGACCTGGGCTCGGAGATTTCGCCGGGGGTGTTCGCCGGGGTCAGCCCCTGGCTGGCCCCGGGTAGCACCGCGAAGATTCCGTCGCATCCGGGCTGTCAGCGTGGCAGCGATCGGCTGGTCTCGGTCAGCGACTACACCGGACGGATCCAGCAGTGGAACGGCTGTTCCGGCGGCACCGTCTCGTATCGAGAGATACTCCTGACCCGGGCCGGCGAGAGAGGGGTGTATCTCCAGATCCGGCAGACCGGCGGTGAGGACCGCACCGATGAGGTGCTCCGCACTCTGCGGGTCACTCATTCGTAGCAGTTCTGCCGCTCGTGTTCGAGGCCGAGTTGGAAGACCTTGCTGTCCCGGAAGTCGAACCGGTAGTGGACGATCGTGTACTTGTCCTTGGTACCCGCATAGGCGGCGCCGTCGCCTTCGAACTCAACCATGCCGGCGATGTCCGGGATGGTGAAGTCGGAGTAGGCCTCTTTCACCTGCGCCAGCGTGCTGCCGACCCGGATGCCTTCGGGCGTGGCGGTCCGGCCTTCGCCCGGGATGTAGACGACGCCGCGGTCGGTGGAGTGGGCGATCTTAACGTCGGCGGTCTTCAGCTTCGAGTATCCGCACCCCTCCTCGACGCGGTCGACCGTCTTCAGCTGGCCGGTCGCGGCGGCCTCGTCCAGACTCATCCCGATCTTCACCTTGCCGTAGCCGGTCGGTCCGAGCACCAGGGCGGTGCTGGTCCTGGACGGCTTCGACGAGGGTGTGCTGCTGGGCGAGGCCGCCGGCGCGGAGGTCATGGATGGGGAAGGCGAGGAGGCGGAAGAGGGGGAGAAGGTGGGGGCGGCTGTCCCCACCGGCCCGGCCTGACCGCCCACGTTCTCCGGGGAGTCGGAACATCCGGCGGCCAGGGTCACAGCGGCCACCACCGCGAGGACCAGGATCGTGCGTCGCATCGTCGTCTACCTGCTTTCCGTATCTCGGTCGTTCACATGGTGCGATGCGTCCGCAGGCGGCCCGGTTCGGGTTCCGATATCACGGATACATAACGGACTCGCGGGTGTTCAGCATCTAGTCATCCGATAGTCAGGTCGATCAGGGATCGTCATGATCCATGCAACGGACCACCGGCCTTGCCGCTCTCGTCGCCCTCACGACCCTCGCCGCGGGTGCCCCGGCGTACGCGGCCGATCGCCCGCTCCGGAAGATCTCCGCTGCCGTCGAGACGCCCGCGCTCTTCGACGACGAGGCGGGCGGCGACGCCGACGCGGACGACCCGGCGATCTGGATCAACGCGGCCGACCGGTCACGCAGCCTGGTCATCGGCACCGCCAAGAACGGCGGCCTGCGCGTCTACGACCTCAAGGGCCGGGAGATCCAGGCGATCGCCACGCCCGAGGGCGGCCGCTTCAACAACGTCGACGTCCTGACCGGCTTCACGTTCGGCAAGCGCAAGGTCGACGTCGCCGTAGTCACCGATCGCGGCCTGGACAAGCTGCGCATCTACAAGATCGAGGCGAACGGCCTGACCGACATCACGTCGGCCGACGCCCCGCTGTTGTTCTCGAAGGACCAGGCGGAGGTCGAGGAGCAGGCGACCGGTTACGGTGTCGCCGTCTACGACCGGTACGCCGTGGTGAGCCGCCGGCACAGCACCCGTCTCGGCATCTTCCGCCTGGAGGAACGCAACGGGAAGGTCACCTACCGCACCACCGACACCCTGGACCTGCCGCGCGAGTTCCGCCTGCCGAACGGCGCCACCTGGACCCCGTGCCTGGAGCCGGGCGAGGATCCGCAGGTGGAGGGCATGGTCGTGGACGCCGCGGCGGGCGTGCTCTACGCCGCCCAGGAGGATGTCGCCCTGTGGCGGATCAACCTGGCCGGCGGTACGTTCAGCAGCATCCCGCGAATGGTGGAGCGGGTCCGCGAGTTCGGCGAGCCGGCCACCTACGACCCCGAGTCGGAGGAGTGCACGGTCGAGTACACGAACGGCTTCGGCGGCCGCATCTCCGCCGACGTCGAGGGCGCGACCGTCTACCCGACCGGCAAACGGGACGGCTACCTGATCGTTTCCAGCCAGGGCGACAGCCGCTTCTTCGTCTACGACCGCCGCACCAACAAGCCGCTGACCATCTTCTCCGTCGTCGACGGCAAGCACGCGGACGGCGTCCAGCACTCCGACGGCGCCGCCGCGACGGCCGTCTCGCTCCCCGGCTACCCGAAGGGCCTCCTGGTCCTGCACGACGGCGAGAACACCCCGAACAACGACCGCACCAGCACCAACTTCAAGTTCGTCGACTGGCGCGCGCTCAACCTGCCGTCCTGACCAACATCAGACGGGCCTTCCGCTTTCCGCAGCGGAAGGCCCAACCCCTTTTCTGGTACGGCTACGCCGCCCCCGAACGCACCAGACAGTCCCCGGCTTCGCCGCGACCGGCCATTCCCGTGTTCGCCCCCGTAACGGCACAGCCAACCGTGCCCCGCGTCGCCGTGTCCTCATGCGATGACGTCCGGTGTCCTCGGTTCGCGGCTGCGGATCGCGGGGTCAGTTCCAGTAACGCAGCACGGCCGCGTACAGCTCGTCGGCGTTGCACCGCAGTCCCGTGGCACTGAGATGCACCCCGGAGAACCCGGCGCTCTGGTTGATCCGGTGCAGCATGGCGGTCCCGCCGGTCAGGAACTCCCGCTCGAACGCCTCATCGACGTCCAGGACCACGAAGCGCTGCCGCTGCACCTTCACCTCGCGCACGCGCCGCACCACCGTCCACGGGATGAGCTGGTTCGACAGACGTACGTCCCGAACGCCGTCCGGCCCGATCTCCACGACCGGCCCGCGCTGAAGCAGCTGCCGTCCGACCTTGACCAGGCCGATCCCGAAGAACAGCATTCCGAGAAGCCCGATCCCCAGTTGAAGGAGCGATCCAACAGCCGGCAGCCCCGGCAGCGCGTCGACAACGACGAACCCGGACGCACAGATGAGCGCCACAGCACCCAGAAGCAGCCCGAGACTCTTCGGCACCGACCGATGAACAACCATCGTGGCGTCCGTCCCTTTCACGACCAAAAAAGAAAGGCCCACCCCGTGTGGGGTGGGCCTTTCTATCACGTTGAGTCCGGCGGCGTCCTACTCTCCCACACC
>NZ_JBFAMR010000112.1:0-17917 GCF_040656595.1 Actinoplanes sp. NPDC049802 | reverse complement strand
GTCAGACATCAGATCGCCTCCCTCCGGGACGGTGGATCAGATGCAGTCCGAGCTGGAAATCCAGGGCCCACCAGCCCCGGAGGGAAATCCCCCGGATTTATCCGTGGGGATCGTTAATGGCAGTGCCGCTGGACGGGCGACAGCCACTCGGTGAGGTTCTGGCCCATCGTGGTGTTGACGTCCTCGGCCGTCTTGATGGTCTTGAAGAACTTGGCGTCCGCCGACTTGGTGCGCAGTTGCTCGGCGGCCCGCTTGCCGTCGGCGCGCACCTGGGCGTCCTCGCTTTCCTTGGTGGCGTCGTCGATCGCGGTGGCGAAGCTGGCCAGGGCCTGTTGCGCCTTGGCGACCGCCTTGCGGTCCGAAACCGTTTCGGTGAGGGCCTTGGCGAACGGCGCCATGTTCGCGCCGTATGCTGCGGCGAGCGCCTGGCAGCTGGACGCGACGCCGGGTGGGGCGGCCGGTGCGCTGCCGCCGCCCGCGGTGGCCGGCGCGGCGGTGTCGGCGGCGGTGCCGCAGGCTGCGGCGCCGAGCAGGATCCCGCCGGCGAGCAGGATGATGATGTTGCGCATGAAAACCTCCATGGGGATGGGGGAGTGGGAGCGCTCCCATGCCGCGAGCACCATAGCGCCCACCATGCGCGACTGTCGATGGGCAAGTGCCGCACGCCGTGAGCGGGCCCGTGGGGGTCAGGTGACGGGACGGCCAGGACACGTGCCCGGACCAGCCCGCGCCCGCCGGGACGTGCTGCGGATCCGGGGCCGCGCCGGCGAGACGAAGCAGGTCCAGGGCGGCGTCGACCTCGCATCCGGCGTGACGCCCGGGCGGCCATCGATCATCGCCGTTCTCGTCCGGTCGGGCGAATGACAGAAGTGTTATGACGTGATGTCCACTCCGTACCGGTAGCCTGATGCGGTGAGCAGCGACTTCGCGTTCTGGAAAGCCGGCAGCGGCAACCCGGCGGAGATTTACGACGCCCTGGCCGACGAGGTCACCGATGCGCTCGAGCCGCATCCCGACGTCGCCGCCTTCCGATCCGATCTCCTCGATCGCTGGCCCGATCTGATCGACGTGCTGGAGCCGCGCGACGGCGACGGCGACCGCTATGTCCTGTTGACGCTGCCATTGAGGATGCTCAGCTACCTGGACGGCATCTTCGAGCTCGCCGGCAAGTATGAGTTGCACGGCTACAGCGGCGTGGCGGGCGAGCCGTTCTGACCGGCGGCGTGCCGCGGTGGCAGCCACGCGCCGGCCGGGAAAGACGGCCGGCGAGGTGATGCGTGTGCATTATGGCGGCAGCCGCATCCAGTTGCGGCGATCACCTTCCGTACCCGGTCGGTGCGGGCGCTTCAGGGCAAGCTGATAACGGAAGCGTCCGATGTGGGTGAAGACCGCCATCGGCACTCGCTGACTCGATCGCGGTGGTGCGCGACCCCCGAAGCGGGACCGGCCGTCCGGCCGGCGAGCACCGAACGGCCGGAGCATCGGCATGCGCGAGACGCCAGGATGCCATCGGGGCCCGTTACCGGCCCGCACCTCGTCGTGGAGGCCGCACCGCCGCGGAGCGGCAACGTCGCTCAGCGACGGCATCCGGACGAGTGCGGGCCCTGCTCAAAGCCCTGTCAACCTCTTCGGTGCGAGCGAAGCGCGGGATCGCCGCTCAGCGACGGCATCCGAACGCGGCTCGTGTCCGAAGACCTGACAACCAACCTCAAACCATCTTCGGTACGGGCGGAGCACAGCTCCTCCACGCGCCGATAATCACTCGGCGTCGACCCGCGCCTGAACGGACTCGGCAATCCGCTTGATCCGCCGCAGCCTGGCATCCCAGGCCGACCCGACCGCCGCCAGCTGGGCCACGGCCTTGGCGAGTTGGACGTCGTCCACCCGGTACCGTCTCTCCCGGCCCTGTGCCGTGCCGTGCACCAGCCCGGCCCGGTCGAGGACGGCCAGGTGCTTGGCGACCGCCTGCCGGGTGACCGGGATCTGCTGGCTCAGCGTGGTCGCGGTTCCGGCCCCGTCGGCGAGCAGCAGGTCGAGCATCCGCCTGCGGGTGGGATCGCCGATCGCCGCCCACAGGTCGTCGTCGACGGTCGCGGTGGTCAAGGTCGGACCCGCAGCGTGCCGACGTAGGGTGCGATCCGGCCGAGGAAGTGGTCCCAGCCGGAGACGTGGTCCTCGTACTCGTGCTTGAGGGCCGCCTCGGTCCACCCCATCTCGCGGAAGCCGGTCTCGGTCATCCGCAGCAGGGTGCCGTCGCCGGATGCGGCCAGATCGAAGGTGACGAGCAGCGAGTTGCCGACCGCGGCGGTCTCGCCGGCCGGATGCGTCCAGCGGAACGAGAACATCTCCGGCGGTCGCGCGTCGACGACGGTGAACTGGACGGTCGTGCCGCCCGCGTTGCAGTCGCCGAAGACGATGTGGCCGGTGGATCCGGGTGTGGGCTCGTAGTGGGCGTCGTCGGGCCACCACTGCTTGATGTGGTCGGGGCTGCTCACGACGTCGAAGACGATCTCGGGCGCGGCCTCGATGAAGATCTCCCGCTCGATCGTTCCGTATTCCATGACTTCCTCCTGCAACCTTTGGTTGCGTGTCACGCTACCCCTCGAACCGGGCACGTGCAACCGATGGTTGCATTTTGAGGGCGGGCCGGCTTACACCCCTGCTGCCCGGGTCCGCCGGACACACGCCGCCGACGGTGATGCGGAGCCTTTTCGCGATCGATGGTCGCGACGTAACGGCGAATCAGCCATGATCGATGAAAACAAGCGCTTTCCCGCAGGTAGAAAGCGTCTGCCTGGAGGGCTGGGCGGGCATGGATCGAGGGTCGGGGCAGCGCCGGTGATCCGGGTTTGGCATGATCCGCCGCGTGATTCGCCTCTACTCGTTGTTCGCCCTCATAAATCTGATCCTTCTCATCGTCGCGCTGATCGACTGCCTGTCGGCCGACGAGGCGCTCATCCGGGCGCTGCCCCGCGTCGTCTGGGTGCTGCTCATCCTGCTGTTCTCGCCGATCGGCGCGATCGTCTGGTTCGTCGCCGGCCGCCCACCGCGCCCGGTGCGGTTGAGCAACGGCACCGCCTGGCGTCCCGGCAGCGGGTTCCCGGAGAAGGGGCGTCCCCGGCGGTCGGGCGCGCCCGACGACGATCCCGAGTTCCTTCGTGACCTCGCTGCCCGGCACGCCCAGGAGAAGGCCGAGGACCAGAAGCTGATGGGCGACTGGGAGGCCGATCTGCGCCGCCGCGAGGAGGAGTTGCGCCGCCGCGAGAGTGGCGAGAAAGGCAACTGACGGAGCGGCCCGCAGGTCAGCGCACGTCGGCGAAGGGGGCGCCCTTGATTCCGGCGCGGCGCGGCCGGCCCGGACGGCGGAACTGATCGCGTGATATCGGCCGCAGATCATGAGCGGGCCGGGCATCAGCGGCTCGGTGAGGGGTCGCCCGCGCGGATCGTCGCCGAATGTCCGACGGCTGGTGCGCCGCCTCCGTCACCCGGTCGGCGCCCGCTCGCGTGGACTGGTTCAGCACGGATCGCCGGCTTTACCGGGTGGCGGGCGGCAGCCGGGTCTGCTCGCCCGCCATGCCGGGCCGGGGCCGGGTCCGTTCAGACGCAGGCGAAGTTGACGCAGATCAGCGACTTCATCCGCGGGATGTTGAAAACCTGCAGGGGCTTGGTGGCCGTCGGGATCACGCCGAGCCCGTACCCGTCGTTGTCGGGGTCGGTGTTGTTGATGCTGGCGCCGGGGGGCGGGTTGAAGTCCTGCGGGTCGCCGGGTTGCGGGGCGGCCAGAGCCGGGCCCGCCACCAGGGCGCCTCCGGCCAGAGCGAGAGCGGCCAGCATGGCGCGGACCCCACTGCGCGTGCTCATTGTTGCCACCTTTCATTGCTGGTTCGGCTGCCGCGAACCTCGCGGCGTGTCTCAGCCTGCCCGCAAGAAAGCCCCAAAAAGTGCAATTCGGGCACAAAGCGGCTTAAAGCGTCCAAAAATCCAAAAGCCCCTACGGTACGGGTGAGCTCGGCTAAAATCCGCCGGTCACGTGCGTCCGAGACGCTCCTGTGCCTCGCGCAGCGACCTCTCGTACGGCACCCAGTCGGCGAGCCGCACCGGGAAGCCGTCCCGTTTCAGGCGGGTGACCACCGCCGGATCGTCGTCGACGACCACCGCGATGGTGGCCGCCGCCGACAGCCGGCGCAGCTGGTCGCTCTTGAAGTCGCGGGCCGGCCGGCGATCCGTCTGCGGTCGCATCAGCAGCCGCCCGTCGGGCAGCCCGTGCTCGGTGAGCCATCGCCGCGTCACCACCCGCAGATGTTCGGGACGCCCGGTCAGCCAGACCAGATCGTGGTCCCGCGCGTACTCGTGGGCCAGGTCGACGCCGGCGGTGAGCGGGCTGTCCCGTCCGGCCGCTGCGAAGAAGGCCGCCCAGTTCTTCGGCCGGCGGGCCACGTGGCGCAGCCGGTGCCGTACGTCGGCGACGACCCCGTCCACATCGAAGACCGCCAGCGGCCTCATGGTGCGTCCAGAGCCGGGGCGAGGATCGGGAACACCTGATCGGTCAGCTCGGCCGGCCGGGCGCGGGACATCATCCCGGAAGGTTACGCCAAGCCGAACTCGGCACTCGGCGTCGTCGTCACCGCCGCAGGCGGAATCGGCCCGGCCACAGCGCGGCCCGAACAGCCCCGTGGCGCCAGGGTGCTTCCCGGCGTACGAAAGAAGGATCTTGATCGGAATCGGTGGGGGAGGGTTCTTCGTCCGCTCTTTGATCGGTTCATCGTTCAACCGGACATGCCGCGGCACCTTCGCTACTAGAGCAGCTGAGACTGTTGCGCCATGCAAGCGATACAGTCTTTCCGAGTGGGCGAGCCTGATCTTGGACCTCGGCCGGAACCGTCTGCTGACCCTGGTCGGCGACGGCGCCGGGCTCACCGTCGACGATCTGAGGAAGGCCGCCGAGCAGGCCGAGATCGTCCCGGCCGACCTGGACCGGCTCGGCCGGTAGGGATCGGCTCCGCGGCGGGCTCCTCACGGGGAGGCCCGCCGCGGTGGCAGCGCTATCGGACGGTCCGGCCCGTCACCTCAGCCCGCAGGCGGTTCCGGATCGCGCGGCTGCCACCCAGGGCCACGGCCAGCCGGTAGCGGCCGTCACGGGTGGCGGCGGCCCGCTGCCACCGGTTCGGCGCCGGCCGGATCCGGTCCGGGTCGGGCACCTCGACCAGCAGGTGAGGCAGGAACTGGCGGCGGGCGATCGTGCAGGTGGCGATGTCCGGCCAGGCGATGCGTACGGTCGAGTCCGCACCGTCCGGCAGCTCCAGGTACTCCGTGGTGACCCGGACCGGCGGCTGGCGCCGTGACGTGTGCCGCATCGCCAGGACCACGGCCAGCACGCTGGCGCCCGCCAGGATCACGACACCCACGACGACCGGCGCCGGTCTGTCCCGGGCGAGGATCAGCATGTTGACGACGCAGACGCCGATCAGCACCCACTGCATGCGGGCGTCGGCGCGGAGCGTGGGCACCTCGAGCACGACCGGCCCGTTCCCGTCCGCGGCGGCGGGCAAACCGTCGTGTCGTCATGCGCGAGAAGGCCCGGCGAACATCGAAGATCATCCCTAACGGTCGCCGGTTCGGCGTAGGTTGGCAGCGAGAAGAAGGGAGCCACGCCAGTGCGCGACACGCCACCGTTCCGCGCCGACCACGTCGGCAGCCTCCTGCGCCCGCCCCGCCTGCTCAAGGCCCGTGAACAGCACGCTCTCGGCGAGATCACCCCGGCCGAGCTGCGCGCCGTCGAGGACGACTCGATCCGCGACGTCGTCCGCATGCAGCGTGACGCCGGTCTGCGCTCGGCCACCGACGGCGAGTTCCGCCGCACCTCCTGGCACATGGATTTCATCTACCGGCTCGGCGGCATCCGGCCCACCGACGAGAAGATCCAGGTCCGTTTCCGCAACGAAAGCGGAGAACTCGACTTCGAGTCCGCGGCGCTCGCCGTGGACGGCCCGATCCGGCTCCAGGAGACCATCTTCGGCGACGACTTCGCGTTCCTGGCCGCGCAGACGGATCCTCCGGTCACCGCCAAACTGACCATCCCGTCGCCGAGCATGGTGCACTACCGGGGCGGCCGGGCGGCGATCGATCCGGCCGTCTACCCCGGCGAGGAAGAGTTCTGGGCGGACCTGTCGGCCGCCTACGCCGAACAGGTGCGCCGGGTCGCCGACCTCGGCTGCCGGTACCTGCAACTCGACGACACCAGCCTCGCCTATCTCAACGATCCGGCCCAGCGGCGCCTGCTCACCGACCGCGGCGACGACGCCGAACACCAGCATCTGCGGTACATCCGGCAGATCAACGCGGCGATCGCCGTCCGGCCGGCCGGGCTGACCGTCACCACCCACATGTGCCGCGGCAACTTCCGGTCCTCGTGGGCGGCCGCCGGCGGTTACGACTTCGTCGCCGAGGCCCTCTTCAGCGAACTCGCCGTGGACGGTTTCTTCCTCGAGTACGACGACGAACGTTCGGGCGATTTCGCCCCGCTGCGGTTCGTGCCACCGGGCAAGATCGTGGTGCTCGGCCTGGTCACCACGAAACGCGGCGCCCTCGAAAGCAAGGACGACCTGAAACGCCGCATCGACGAGGCGGCCCGCTACATTCCGCTCGGGCAGTTGGCGCTGTCCCCGCAGTGCGGGTTCTCCTCCACCGTCGAGGGCAACTCGCTGACGTACGACGAGCAGGTCGCCAAGCTCAGGTTGATCGCCGAGACCGCCGCGGAGGTGTGGGGCTGACCGGTCGCCGGACCGCGGCCTATCTCTGGCCGGCGGTCTGACCGCCGGGGTTGATCCAGCGTTCGAGGGTGTCGCGCAGCTTGTCGGCGTCGATCGGTTTGGCCAGGAAGTCGTCCATGCCGGCCTGCAGTGCCCGCCGGCGGTCCTCGGCGAGCACCCCGGCGGTCATCGCGATGATCGGCGTGTGCCGGTCGGGCTGTTCGGCGTGCCGCAGCTGCTCGGTGGCCTGATAGCCGTCCAGTCGCGGCATCTGGCAGTCCATCAGGATCGCCTGGTATTCGTTGCTGCCGGCGAGCGCGACCGCTTCGGCGCCGTTGGCGGCGATGTCGATCTCGTAGCCGAGGGCGCTGAGCGTGTCGACCGCGACCATCTGGTTGATCTCGTTGTCTTCGGCCAGCAGGATCCGGCCACGACCGCCGGCCGGGATGTCCGGCGGTGCCGGTGGGCGTTCGGCGCGGTCGCGAGCGAAGTGCGTGAGCAGGCAGTTGTAGAGGGCGGACGGTCCGACCGGTTTGGCCAGGACGTCGCCGTCCACCGGGTGTTCGGCTGAGGTGTCGCGGCTGAGCAGGACGCAGAACGGGCGGGGCCGGATCCTCGGGTCGGAGGTGATGTGGTCGCCGAGCCGGGTGGCGTCCAGCTCCGGCGGGCGGTGGTCGAGCACGACCACGTCGTACGGCTCCCCGCGTTCCCCGGCCGTTCGCAGGTGGTGGAGCGCCTCGCGGCTGTCGCCGGTCGTGGTGACCTGCATGCCCCAGGCGTGCACGTGCTCGGTGAGGAAGCGGCGGCTGATCGGGTTGGCGTCGACGACCAGCATCCGGTGCGCGGTCAGGCCGCCCCGGGCCGGCCCGGCGGCCGGACCGTCGCGCGGGCCGGTCAGGGTCAGGGTGAACTGGAAGCGGCTGCCGTGGCCGGGCTCGCTGTCCACCTGCAGGTGGCCGCCCATCAGTTCGACCAGTTGGTGGCTGATGGTCAGGCCGAGCCCGGTGCCGCCGAACTCGCGGCTCGTGGTGCTGTCCGCCTGCGTGAACGGCTCGAACAGCCGGTCCAGTTGCTCGGGGTCGATGCCGATGCCGGTGTCGGTGACGCTGAACGTGAACCGGTGCCGGTCCTCGCGGGCCGGCCCGAGCGGATCCACCCGTACCACGACCTCGCCCTGATGGGTGAACTTGACCGCGTTGCCGACCAGGTTGAGCAGGACCTGCCGTAGCCGGCCCTCGTCGCCGCGTACCAGGTCCGGCAGATCGGCCGGATAGTAGGCGACGATGTCGAGGTCCTTGTCCCGGGCGGCGGCCGCGGCGGCGTGCAGCACCTGATCGATCAGGTCGCCGGGCGCGAAGTCCTGCTCGGCCAGGTTGATCTTCCCAGCCTAGATCTTGGAGAAGTCCAGGATGTCGTTGATGATCGTCAGCAGCCCATGGGCGGACGCGCGGATCGACTCGGCGTAGCGGCGTTGCACCGATTCCAGCGGCGTGTCCAGCAACAGCGTGGTCAGGCCGATCACGCCGTTCATCGGCGTACGGATCTCGTGGCTCACCATGGCCACGAACTGTGATTTCGCCTGCGCCGCGGCCAGCGCCTGGTCGCGGGCGGTGGCCAGCGCCTGCTCGGTGCGGCGGCGCTCGGACACGTCCCGGATGGCCGCGGACACCAGGACGCCCTCGTCGGTCTCCAGCGGTGCGAGGCTGATCTCCACCGGGAACTCGGTGCCGTCGTGCCGCAGCCCGGACAACTCCCGGCCCAGACCCATGTTGCGCACCGTCGGCGCCCGCAGGTACTCCTGGACGTCCTCGGTGTGGTCGGCGCGCAGCCGGGGCGGAATGAGGCACTCCACCGGGCGGCCGATCAGCGCATGCCCGGGATAGCCGAACAAACTCTCGGTCTGATGGTTGACCAGCCGGATCACGCCGTCCGAGTCGACTATCACCATGGCGTCGGGCGCGCTCAGCACCAGCTTGCGAAATCGCTGCTCGGCGCGTTTGGCGTCGCTGACGTCGTGCGCGATCGAGGCGGCCCCGACGATCTCGCCGTCGGCGTCGCGGATCGGCGAGATGGTGACGGCCACATGCACGAGGCTGCCGTCGCGGCGTATCCGGGTGGCGTCGTGGTCGCGGATCGTCTCGCCGCGGGCCAGTCCGGTCGTGATCCGGCGCAGTTCGTCCCGGCGGCTGGGCGGGTAGAGCATTCCCACGTTGCGGCCGATCGCGTCGTCGGCCGGATAGCCGTAGATGCGTTCGGCGGCCGGGTTCCAGGTGAGGATCGTGCCGTCCAGGGTGCGGCCGATGACCGCGTCGGCGGTGCTCTCCACGATGGCGGCGAGCCGGGCCAGCGCCTCCCCGGCGGCGCGCTGCTCGGTGACGTCGCGGGCCACGGCGTAGATGGCGGCGCCGTCCTCGGCCGGGGTGGCGTTCCAGCTCAGCCAGCGGTATTCGCCGTCGCGCCCGCGATACCGGTTCTCGAACTGGATCGCCGCCGTGATCCCGTCGATCTGCTTGCGAGTCTCCTGGAGAGTCCGGTCGATGTCGTCGGGGTGTACGAACGCCAGGAACGGTCTGCCCCGTACCTCTTCGAGGGTGTAGCCGAACGTGCGCGTCCAGGCGGGATTGACCCGGGTGAAATAGCCGTCGGAGGACGCGATGCAGAGCAGATCCCGCGAGAGGGTGAAGAAGTGATCCAGCTCCTCGGCCGTCCGGCGCCGTTCCGCCTGCTCCCGGTCCTGCTCGGTCAGGTCGCGGCAGGTGACGATGACCATGCTGAGCTGGTCGCCGGCGCGCAGCGGGCAGACCGTCGCCAGAATCTGCAGGGTCTCGCCGTCACGGCGCCGGATCTCGGTGGAGAACTCCATCCGGTCGACGGTGCCGAGAACCGTTCGCAGGTCGTGGTCGTGGCCGGGCCACCAGGGGTACGGCGGGTGCAGCCCGATCACCTCGTCCACCGGATATCCGGTCATCTGTGACCAGCGCTGATTGGCGCGCAGCACCGTGCCGTCCGGGGCGAGCGCCACCACGCCCTCGATCAGGGCGTTGAGCACGGTGTCGCTGAAGTCGCGCTGACCGCGTAACTCGGCGATCACCCGCCGGCGGCGGCGGTCGGCGTCGTCGAGCATCTGGCCGGCCCGCAGCAGCACCACGTACAGGGTGAGCAGCAGCAGGCCGACCAGGATGTCGGCGCCGGCACCCTCGACGGCGACGCCGAAGCGCACCAGTGACGCCAGGGACACCGCGATCAGCAGCACCACGGCCGCGACCGCGGTGGCGAGCCGGCGCACCGCGCGGCTGCCGGGCCGACGGCTGCCGAAGACCTGTACGGCGACGGTGTCCGGCCGGCTGACGGTCACTCCGGCGGCCAGCAGCAGCACGCCGGCCTGTGTGGCCGGCGGGGTGACGGCCGCGGTGGCGTCCCGGTACAGCGACGCCGGATCGAGCAGCGACGCCGGTGCTGCCACCCCGATCACCAGCGCGGCCGCCGCGGCCAGCAACTGCGAGGCCGGGTAGCCGCGGCGGGGCCCGGTGTCGAGCAGCATCAGGCTCAGCCCGAGCAGCAGGAACGCCACCGGCGACCGTATCGGCGGACCTCCGGCCGACACCGGGCCGGCCAGCCGTTCGAAAACGTTCTGCGTCTCGGTGAGGCCCGACACCAGCGCGTGCGCCGCGAACACGACCACCAGCACGGCCAGGGCCCGGCCGGTCCAGCGGCGCCGGGCGGAGACCCGGACCGGGCCGGACACCAGCAGCGCCAACCCGGCCGTCAGGGCCAGGACGGCGCCGGCCGGCGCCGTCATCGGCCTGTCCCCGGGCGCCCGGACGAGGTGACCGGCGAGTGCCACCGCGCCGAGCACGGTCGCGGCCACCGCCGTGATCCGCCAGATCAGCACCCGGAACCGGATGCCGGTCAGCGCAGAAACCATCACAACTTCCAGCGTTACCAATAAAATGCGAATACAAGCCGCATCTAGGAAATTCTTTCGCGGAGAAGATGTGGAGCAGACAGCCGCCGTCGTGACGTTGCCGGAACCGGGCGACCTGTTCGCCGGCAACGCCCTTTCCCGGCTCGGCCACGAGCTGCGCGGACCGCTGACCGGCATCATCGGCCTGACCAGCCTGATGAGCCGCAAGACCGCCGCCGGCACGGCAGACCCCGCCCAGCAGACCCGGCAACTCCAGATGATCAACGACAGTGCGTCGGAGCTGCTCGGCACCGTCGAACGCATCGTCGCCTTCGCACACAGCGCCGGCCCGGCCGACGACCGCCGGTTCGAACCCGTCGACTGCGTCACCGTCGCCGCGGACGCCGTCGCCGCGGCCGGCCAGACCGCCGCCGCGAAGAACAGACACGTCATCGTACGGACGCCGCCCGGCCCGGCCCGCGCGCTCACCGACCCCGGCGACGCTCGCCAGGTGGTGACCGAACTGCTCGGCAACGCCATCCGGTACGCCGACCACCCGGACATCCACGTCACCGTTCACCCCGGAGGCGCCTCCACCGGCCCGGCCGTGGAGATCGCCGACCACGGGCCCGGCCTGTCACCCGCCGACCAGCAGCGGGTGTTCCTGCCCTTCGAACGCGGCGACGCCGCCCGCGACCATGACGAACACGGCGTGGGGCTCGGGCTGTGCCTGGCCCAGCAGCTCAGCCGCCGCTGCGGGGCCACCCTGAGCGTACGGACATCACCCTCCGGGACCGTGTGCACGGTCGCCTTCCAGCCCTTTCCCGCCGGAGAGGAACCCTGATGGCCACCGTCCTCGTCGTCGACGACCGCGCCACCAACCGTGAGGTCGCGCGCCTGACCCTCGACGACGGCGGCCACCACGTCATCGAGGCCACCGCCGGCCACGAGGCCCTCGACCTGGCGCGCCGCCTGCACCCCGACGTGGTCCTCGCCGACGTGGTGATGCCCGGCATGGACGGCTACGAGTTCGTCCACCAGTTGCGCGCCGACGCCGGCACCGCCGACATCCCGGTCCTGCTGTACACCGCCACCTACCGGCCGGACGAGGCGCTGCCGCTGGCGTCGGCCTACGGGGTCACCCAGGTCATCGCCAAATCCGCCGACCCGGACGACCTGCTCGCCGCAGTCGAGCGGGCCCTGCACACCGAGCCGGTCACCGCACCCGTCACCAGCGGCGACGTCGGGGCCGAACACCTTCGTACGGTGAACGCCAAACTGCTCGAGAAAGTGCTCGCCCTGGACGAGAGCGAGGCCAGATTCCACGCCCTCGCCGACGTCTCACCGGTCGGGATCGTCTCCGGGCGTACCCGGCTCAACGCCACCTACACCAACCCGCGCCTCTGCGACATCACCGGCCTCGACCACGACCAGCTGGCCGGCCACGGCTGGCTGATCTGTCTCGGCCCGCAGCACAGCCAGGAGCTGCTGCACGACGGTCTGCCGGTCGAGCCGGTCACCTTCTACGGCGAGCATCACCTGCCCGGCGGCCGCCGGTGGCTGCACACCACCATCCGCCAGATCACCGACGACACCACCGGATTCGTCGCCACCGTCGACGACGTCACCGCCATGGTCGAACACGAGATCGCCGAACGGCGCCGCATCGCCGAGCGCTTCGACAGCCTCGCCCGCCTGTCCGGCGCGGTGGCTCACGACTTCAACAACATGCTCAACATCATCCTGTCGTTCGGCGAGTTCACCGCCGAGGCGCTGGGCGACGCCACAGGCGCCCACCTGACCGCCGAGCAGGCCGAGGCCATGCTCGACGACCTGGACCGGATCAACCAGGCCGCCCGGCGGGCCGCCCACCTCGCCCACCAGCTGCTCACCTTCGGCGGCCGCGAGGTCGTCCAGCCCACCGTGCTCGACCCGCACGCCGTGCTCGCCGACGTGACCGCGCTGCTCGAACCGGCGCTCGGCCCGCACGTCACGGTCACCGTCGACCTGCCCGCGAACGTGCGCAACATCGTCGCCGACGGAGGCCAGCTCACCCAGATCCTGATGAACCTGGCCCACAACGCGCGCGACGCGATGCCCGACGGCGGCACGGTCACCGTCACCGGCTCCAACGACGGCGACAGCGTGCACATCGCCGTCCACGACACCGGCCACGGCATGAGCCCGGAAACCCTCGACCGCGCCATGGAGCCGTTCTTCACCACCAAACCCAAAGGCCACGGTACGGGTCTGGGGCTGGCCACCGCCTACGGGATCGTCCGGCAGGCCAGCGGTGAGCTGGTGCTCGAATCGTCCCCGGGCGAGGGCACCACGGTGCACCTCTACCTGCCCGCCACCGACCGGCCCGCGGCCGGGTCCCCGCCACCGGCGTCCGCGTCCGCGGGCGACGGGCAGACCGTCCTGATCGCCGACGACGAGGACGGGGTCCGGGAGGCCGCCCGCCGCATCCTGAGCCGGGCCGGCTACACCGTGCTGGCCGCCGGCGACGGGCGTGAGGCGCTGCGCATCGCCCGCGACCATCCCGGCGGCATCGACGCCCTGCTGTCCGACGTGGTCATGCCCCACATGAACGGGCCCGAACTGGCGGCGGCGCTGACCGCGGAGATGCCGGGCACGCCGGTGCTCTACATGTCCGGGTACGCCGACCCGCTCATGACCGACCAGGGTCAGCTCGATCCGGACGTGACCGTGGTCAGCAAGCCGTTCACCGCCGACAAGCTCCTCGCCGCCCTGCACGCCACCCTCGCCTCGGCCGGGCGGCGGTAGGCGCGGGTCCCGCCCCTGCCGCCGGGCCGGTCCTGAAGTCAGCCGTCGGCGGCCAGCTCACCCTTGGCCTCGTCGTAGCCGGCCGGCTTCGGCGGCTCGGTGGGGGAGTAGATCACCCGGATCACCCCGGTCGGGTACGCCTCGGTCGCGATCACCCTCAGGTGGTACGGGGCGTCGCCCTCGTCGAACAGCTTGCGGCCCTTGCGGGCGGCCACCGGATGCACCAGCAGCCGCAGCTCGTCGACCAGGCCCGCGGCCAGCAACTGCCGCACCACCGAGATCGAGCCGGGGATCAGCACCCCCTTGACACCGGGGTCGGCCTTGAGCGCCGTCACCGCCGGCACCAGGTCACCGTCGATCAGCTCGCAGTTGCGCCACGAGAACTCCAGCTTCTGCCGCGACACCACCACCTTGCGGGTGTCGCCGAGCTGCTTGGCGAACGGAGCGTCCGCACCGCCGGCGGCCTCCCGCTCCGGCCAGGCACCGGCGAAACTGTCGAACGTCTCCCGGCCCAGCAGCAGCACGTCCGACGTCTCGTAGTCCTCGGTGACGGCCCGGCCCATGTTCTCGTCGAAGTACGGGAAATGCCACTCCGGGTCGATCTCCGCCACACCGTCGGCCGAGATGAACAGAGTGGAAACGACCTTCGCCATGATGCTGGCCCCTTATCGCGTCGTGTGCTTTCAGTGGGTGGACCGGCGTGCGGGCCGGAACTCATCGCCCCGCTCAGATCCTTTTCCGGATCCACGCCACGCATGCCCCGTCCACGTCGGCGAAGGGCCTGCCGAACGAGGCACGTGACGCCGCGTCGACCGCCTCACCGCGCCGCAGGACCCGGTCGGCGAAGTCCAGCAGCCTGCGCTCACCGTACCGATCGGCGAGGCAGCCCGTGGCCAGGTGGCTGTGCGCGTACCGCGTGTCGACGGTCAGGTCGTCATTCACCACCGCGAACGCGACGGCTCGGCCGGGGGAACGAGGCCGGAGCACGCCCCGGCGGTCCTCGTCCCACCGAGCCGGAGGACCGGCCGATACCGTCCTAGATCGCCCGGTCGCCGTGCGGGCCGTACAGGTGAAGGATCTCGGCGGGCGAGCCGCCCGCCGGGCCGAACCAGTGCGGCTCGCCCGCGTCGAAATCGGCGCTGTCGCCGGGTTTCAGCAACCGCTCCCGCTCGTCCTCGCCGAGCAGCAACCGGACCGTGCCCGCGAGCACGTAGAAGAACGCGTGCCCGGGGTGCGTCACCAGCGCCGGGGCGGCCGTCGTGGGGCTCAGGATCTGCTTGAACACCTGGATCCGGCCCGGGTACGTGGTCAGCGGGATCACCACACTGTCGATGCCGGTGCGGGTCGCCCGGTGGTGCGGCGTCAGGTGAGCGCGCGGATCGCCGGTCTGCGGGGCACCGATCATGTGCTCCAGCGACATCCGGTAGACGCGGGCCAACGGCAGCAGCAGGTCCAGAGTGGGCCGGCGTTTGCCGGACTCCAGCCGGGACAGCGTGCTCACCGAGATACCGGTGGCGCCGGCCAGGTCGTCGAGGGTCAGGCCCCGGTCCTGGCGCACCCGATTCAGCCGGGGGCCGATGTCGTCGAGCAGTCGTTCGAGTTCCGCGTCCACCCGAGCATTTTGCGGTCTTCGCAAGATCACTGGGCCGGGGAGGGGCGCCGGCCCGACGATCGGCGGCATGAGAACGCAACGGTGGCTGGTGCTGGCGATCTGCGCCACCAGCATTTTCCTCGTCGGCTTGGACACGACGGCCGTCAACGTGGCGCTGCCCTCCATCGGTGACGATCTGGGCCTCGCGACAGCCGACCTGCAGTGGGCGGTGGACGCGTACACCCTGGTGCTGGCCAGCTTGATGATCACGTCGGGTGCGCTGGCCGACCGGATCGGCCGGCGCCGGGTCTTCCGGCTCGGGCTGGCGCTGTTCGCCGCCGGGTCGGTGGCCTGCGCGCTGGCGCCGTCGATCGGTGTGCTGGTGGCGGCCCGCGCACTGCAGGGCGTCGGCGGTTCGATGCTGAGCCCGGTGGCGCTGGCGATCGTGGTCGGTGTGATCACCGATCCGCGGCAGCGAGCACAGGCGATCGGCGTGTGGGCGGCGGTCTTCGGCCTCAGCATGGCGGCCGGTCCGGTGCTCGGCGGCGCGCTGATCACCGGGCTCGGCTGGCGGACCGTCTTCTGGGCCAACCTGCCGATCATCGCGATCGTACTGGCGCTGACGTTCCGCTTCGTGCCGGAGTCGCGTGCCCCGAAGGCCCGGCGACTCGACCTGCCCGGCCAGATCCTGCTGGTGGCGCTGCTGGGCGCCATCGTGGCGGCGCTGATCGAAGGCCCGCGCCTGGGCTGGACGTCGGCACCGCTGCTGGCCGGATACGTGCTGATCGCGGCGACGGTGGCGGCGTTCATCCGGGTCGAGTCCCGGCGGGACGAGCCGCTCATCGATCTGGACCTGTTCCGGCGGCCGCCGTTCACCGCGGCGGTCGGCGGCGCGACGGCGATCTTCGTGGCGCTCAACGTGACACTGCTGCTCGGCACCCTCTACCTGCAGCAGGCGCGTGGCCTCACCCCGATCGAGGCGGGCCTGGTCACACTGCCGATGGCGCTCGCCGCGACGGTGTGCGCCCCGCTGTCCGGACATCTCACCGGGCGGATCGGGCCGCGGCTGCCGTTGCGGCTGGCCGGCGCCTGCACCGCCGCCGCCGGGGCGCTGCTCGCCGGGCTCGGCGACCGCACCGACATGACGGTTCTTTCGGCCGCCTACCTGTTCGCCGGCATCGGGGTGGGGTTCGCGAACGCGCCGATCACCAACACCGCGGTCAGCGGGCTGCCGGCGGCGCGGGCCGGCGTCGCGGGCGGGATCGCGTCCAGTGCCCGGCAGGTGGGCGCGGCCCTCGGGGTCGCCCTGGCCGGCGGCATCGTGGCGGACGTCGCACCGGACCGGCTGGCCGCGGCCACCCGGCCGGGATGGGCGCTGGTCGCCGCCTGCGGCCTGCTGATCCTGCTCGTGGCGCAGGCGTCACCGGCCACCGCGCCGGCCACCCCGAAGCCCGTCGCGGAGAGATCCCGGGAACCGCTGTCACCGCCGCGGTAGGCATCCGGCGATCGCTCGAACGAAGGAGGAACAAGCGCATGAAGATCGCCGTCATCGGTGGAACCGGGCTCATCGGCTCGCAGGTCGTCCGTGATCACCGGCGACACAGCCGGGATGTCCGCGGCGACGCCATCATCACCAAGGACGGCGCTCACCCGGCGGCCACCACCTACCGGGAGTGGCTGGGCCGGGTCCACCGCCGACGGCCCCTGACTCTGTCCATGAACGCCACTTGTGGCACTGACCAGCCGGGACGCGGAGCCACCGCGACGATCGCGGGCTCGCGGGCTCACCCAGAGACGAACCGACCCCCCCATCCGGGGAGACGGGTGCGAATCACGGCTATATGTCGCGGAAAATCGACACCCGCAACGGGTGTCATCACACCCACCATGGTGTCGCGTTCTCACAGCACACATCGCCCTGGACGCCGGTCCTCCGTCCGCCAGGCAACACGGCGCCGTTGTGCCTCCGTCGCATCGCTTCCCGGCTCCCGGCGTGCGGTGCCGTCATGTCGCTTTCTCGGCCCCGGCTCGTGGCCGCCGGGCCGAAGCGGCCCCGGCTCGTGGCCGCCGGGCCGAAGAGGGGTGCGCTGCCCCGCCGCCTGGCGAGTCGGCGGGGCAGCGCACGAATGCGGGTCAGCCGGCGAAGGTCTGGAACTCGGCGACCCTGGGCGTCGCCGTGGCGCCGGTGATCCGGAAGGTGACCTTGGTGGTCGAGGTGGCGGTGAAGGAGATGGAGCCCGCCCCGGTGCCGGACTTCAGCACCGCCCCGGTCGCGCCGTTCAGGACCTGCCACGCGCCGATCGCGCCGGTCGAACCGGACGCCTCGACGATGTTGATGCGGCCGACCGTGGTGGCCGACGACCACTTGATCGAGATGTCACCTGTGGTGCCGCTCGGCGACCAGAAGGTGCTGAGGTTGCCGTCCTTGACGTTGCCGTAGCTGGTGCCGCTCGCCTTGCTGGAACCGTCGGCGCCACCGCTGAGGCTCAGGTTGGTTCCGGAAGTCGCGGTCGGCGAGGCGGTCGGGCTGGAGGTCGGCGACGACGTGGGGCTGGACGTCGGCGAGGAGGTGGGCGATGCGCTCGGCGAGGACGTCACCGAGCAGGCGCCGATCGACACCTTCAGGCCGGTGTTCGCTCCGGCGGTCGCCGCGACGATCGACGGTACGCAGGACGCGTTGTCGGCGGTGAACGCGTACGGAATGCTCACACTGGTGTTGGAGACGACGTCGGGCCCGGCCGGGTTGTTGTCGGTGCCCTTCGCCGACCAGGTCACGTTGTCGAAGATGTTGCCGGACACCTGCCAGTAGCCGGCCGCGTCGGTGTAGAAGGTGCCGAGCACGTCCTTCGAGTCCTCGAAGTAGTTGCTGTCCACCCGGGCCTTCGC